>JAFOJR010000066.1 GCA_017420125.1 Oscillospiraceae bacterium
CACAGATGGACGGTGCAATCCTGGTTATTGCTGCTTCCGACGGCCCCATGGCTCAGACCCGCGAACACATTCTGCTGGCCCGTCAGGTTGGCGTTCCCGCAATCGTTGTATTCCTGAACAAGGTTGACCAGGTGGACGACGAAGAACTGCTGGATCTGGTTGAAATGGAAGTTCGTGAACTGCTGTCCAAGTATGAATTCCCGGGCGATGACATTCCCATCATCAAGGGCTCCGCTCTGAAGGCTCTGGAATGTGACGATCCCAATGCAGCTGATTTTGCATGCATTAAGGAACTGATGGAAGCAGTCGACAGCTACATCCCCACTCCGGACCGTAAGGCTGACCTGCCCTTCCTGATGCCTGTCGAAGACGTCTTCACCATCACCGGCCGCGGCACCGTTGCTACCGGTCGTGTTGAGCGCGGCGTTGTCAACAGGGGCGACAAGGTTCAGATCGTTGGTCTGATGGACGAACCCAAGGAAACCACCATTACCGGTATCGAAATGTTCCGCAAGCTGCTGGACTATGCAGAAGCAGGCGACAACATCGGCACTTTGCTCCGCGGTATCGATAAGAAAGAAATCGAAAGAGGCCAGGTTCTGGCAAAGCCCGGTTCCATCCATCCCAGAACCAAGTTCACCGGTCAGGTTTACGTTCTGTCCAAGGATGAAGGCGGCCGTCACACCCCGTTCTTCAACAACTATCGTCCCCAGTTCTATTTCCGCACCACCGACGTTACCGGCGTGATCTCCCTGCCGGAAGGCGTTGAAATGTGCATGCCTGGCGACAACGTGGAAATGAACGTTGAACTGATTACCCCGATTGCAATCGAAACCGGCCTGCGTTTCGCAATTCGCGAAGGCGGCAGAACCGTTGGTTCCGGCGTTGTTATTGCAACCGAAGACTAATTCTTACGTCAAGATCTCTGCAGCGCAGAGAAAACATACAGCCAGCGAACAGGTTTCCTGTTCGCTGGTTTGTTTTTTCAGACAAAAATCCGGCATGCCGTGCTTGGCATACCGGATGGGAAATGGCAGAGAGAATATTACAGGGTATATTTTTTGCGGAATTCCTCAAAATGCTGCACAAAGGAAGCCTGCTTCATTTTTTCCATGCTCTTCAGATATTCGTGGGTATTAAAGGAATCCGTTTCCAGTTCGATCATGGCCACAGCAATATTGGAGCAGTGGTCGGAAATCCGTTCGTAATTGGTGAGCAGATCATTAAAAGTGAAGCCCTGATTCAAAGAACAGACGCCTTTTTGGATGCGGTCCACATGGTGAAGCTTCATTTCATCGCACAAACCGTCAATTAACTCTTCCAGCGGTTCCACCTTTGCAGCAAGCTGCAGATTATTTTGAGAAAAGGCGTCTATGGCGATGGAGACGATTTCTTTTACCGCATTTTCTACAACAGACAGTTCATGGACGGCCTGGTCGGAATATGTGATGGATTTTTCATCAATTTCCTGGGCCACCTGGGCAATGTTCAGCGCATGGTCTGCAATTCGCTCGAAATCGGACAGCGTGTGCAGGAATTTGGAAATTTCAATATTCTGGGCATTGCTGAGTTCGTTCGTGGTCACTTTGACCAGATAAGTTCCCAGACTGTCTTCATACTGGTCCGTGAGATTTTCCAGCTCCATTACCTTGTTGAGCCCGTCATCGCTGTAATTCTCCAGGACGTCAAACGCACAGGTCAGGCTGTCTTGCGCACATTTGGCCATGGCAGTGATAAACTCCCTGCATTGGGCAATGGCCAGCGCCGGGTGGGGGATAAATCGTTCTTCCAGCTGGGGCAGGGGCGAGACCGCATAGGCCTCCTCCGGCTTGTCCTTTATGAAGAAACAGATGGCTTTTTCCAGCAGCCCCACAAAAGGACTGAGGATTAAAACGGTGGCCAGACGGAATACGGTGTTGAGCAGAGCGACACTCACGGTGGTCATTGTCGCATTGTGGAAGGAGAATGTGAGGATGCCGTTTAGCGTATAGAAGACGGCAGACCAGATGGCTACGCCCAGCATATCGATCAGCAGATAGACGAATGCCGTCCGCTTTCCGTTGACATTGGCACCCAGAGAAGAGAGCAGAACCGGCAGCGCAGCACCGATGGCGATACCCATAATCAAAGGGAATGCAGTGGCGAAATCCACTGCGCCGGTGGCGGTTAAAGCCTGCAGGATACCCACGGCAGCAGACGCGCTTTGCAAAATGGCGGTAAAGATCATACCCACCAGGATCCCCAAAAGGGGGTGGGAAAAGGCGGTGAGAATCTGGATAAACTCTCCGCTTTCCTTCAGCGGCGCCACAGCACCGCTCATGGTACTCATTCCGAACATCAAAACGGCAAATCCCATTAAAATATCGCCGAGACGATTTTTGTTCTGAGATTTGCAGAACATACGGAGAATGATTCCGATGATTGCGATGATTCCGGTGAGGGTGGTGGTGGAGAGCAGCTGAACCCATCCGCCGCCGCTGCCCAAAGAGGAAAGGCAGATGACCCAGCCGGTGACACTGGTGCCGAAAATAGCGCCCAGAATAATTCCAATCGCCTGTCGGAAACGCATCATTTTGGAGTTCACGAAGCCGACCACCATAACAGAAGTGGCGGAGGAAGACTGAATCACCGCCGTAACCATGGTGCCCAGCAGAATTCCCTTCCAGGAGGTGTTTGTTAATTTGTATAACAGGACTTCCAGTCGATTTCCGGCAATTTTTTTCAGGCCCTCGCCCATCAATGACATGCCGAACAGGAACAGCGCCACACCGCCGAGAAGGGAGATAACATTCGGAATATCCATAACTGATTACACTCCTATCACTTATACTTTCTGATGGTTGGGAAAACAGAAAGAAACTGATTGAGCGCCAAACATCTGACGCAATGGATATCAACACGGGTATGCTGTGGGAAAAACGGATGATCCGGAAAACAAAGTGCCGAAAGCGGCAGAATGTAAGGCCGCTTTCAAATAAAGCACAGTGTACTGTCATTATACGACAGACAGCAAAGAAAAGCAATGGTTCTTGGAGAGCAGGTCTACATTTTTATAAAAGTGTATTGTTTTGAGGATCCGGCAGCGGCACATGAGGGGCGCACATGAAAAAACCGCTGAAAAATTCTTTCAGCGGTTCCGGGACATCATGTGGGCGAGGCAGCTGCAGGTGCGGGTGCCGATTCCGGCATTTCCAGCCCGTGCATCCAGCCGTCCAGCGCGGCGGTGCAGACATCGCCGCCGATGACGGTTCCTTCGAAAATGAGCAGATTGGCCTGTACACCTGTTTCGCCAGTGGGGTAATTTAAAACTTCATAGGTATAGCGTTCGATTTCTTTTCCGGCGTATGGCCCCAGGTGAAAGCCCTGCGCCGCCTGCAGCGCGCAGTAAGAAGCACAGGAGGTCTCCACATTCTCCGGTACAAGAATGGTTTCTGCCGCAAGCGGGGTTTCCGCCAGTTTCCAGCCATATTGCATCAGGTATTCCAGTCGC
>JAFOJR010000067.1 GCA_017420125.1 Oscillospiraceae bacterium
AAACCTGATACGGATAATGCCGTCGTAGGGAATCATAACGTGATTTTTCTAAGAGACATTGTATCAGATGTCTCTTCTTTTTTTGCAAAGGGGGGACAGAAACAAATCAACGAATACAATGAAGAAAGAAAGGAAAATGCATCATGTTAAAAGAAATGCTTGAAAATGTGCGGGGTAAAACTCCGTTGATTCACAATATTACCAATTATGTAACGGTTAATGACTGTGCCAACATTTTGTTGGCCTGCGGAGGCTCTCCCATTATGTCAGACGATATTGAGGAAGTGGGAGAGATCACTTCGATTTGCGGCGGGCTGAATATCAATATTGGCACATTGAATCAGCATACTATTCCTGCCATGTTTGCTGCGGGGGAGAAAGCAAATGAGTTAGGACATCCTGTGGTGCTTGACCCGGTAGGAGCCGGTGCGTCTGCTCTTCGGACCAATACGGCCTTGGAACTTTTGGAGCGTATTCAATTTACAGTACTACGAGGGAATATTTCAGAAATAAAAACGCTGGCATCCGGTAGTGGAAGTACAAAAGGAGTAGATGCAGATATCACGGACCAGATAACAGAAGAAAATTTGGATCAGGCAGTTTCTTTTGCAAAATCCTTTGCGAAAAAAACGGGTGCCGTTGTTGCAATTACCGGGGCAATTGACATTGTAACGGACGGAAACAATGCTTATTGTATTCGAAATGGTCATGCGGAGATGAGCAAGATCACCGGTACCGGATGCCAGCTTTCTGCTATGATAGCTGCTTACATTACGGCAACACCGGAAAATGCTTTGACCGCGACGGCAGCGGCTGTTTGTGCCATGGGGCTCTGCGGAGAAATTGCTAAAAAACGCATGACTTCAGAAGATGGAAATTCCAGTTACCGAAATTACATTATAGATGCAGTTTGTAATTTGACCTCCGATGAATTGGAGCGAGGTGCAAAATATGAACTTCAATAAAAAAGCAATGTTGTTGTATGCGGTGACAGATCGTGCTTGGGTGGGGAAGAAAAGCTTGTATGAACAAGTGGAAGCGGCCCTCGAAAACGGCGTGACCTGTGTACAATTGCGGGAAAAGAACCTGGATGATGTATCTTTTTTGAAAGAAGCCAAAGAATTGGCTTTGCTTTGCAAACGATACAAGGTTCCGTTTATTGTCAACGACAATGTGGAGATAGCGCTTGCCTGCAACGCAGACGGCATTCATGTGGGGCAGGAGGACATGGAGGCATCTGCTGTTCGCCAACGGGTAGGAGATAAGATGATAATCGGTGTATCTGTTCATACATTGGAAGAAGCTCTTGAAGCTGTGAAAAGCGGTGCAGACTATTTGGGGTTGGGCGCTGTGTTTTCCACTTCTACTAAGACAGATGTGGATGTGATGTCCTTTGAAACACTAAAAACTATTTGTGATGCAGTGGAGATTCCAACAGTTGCCATTGGAGGCATTTCAAAAGACAATCTCATGCAGTTGGCTGGAAGTGGTATCGATGGAGTGGCTGTTGTGTCTGCAATTTTTGGCGCAGAGGATCCCGGCGCTGCTGCCGTTGCCCTGCTGCAGTCAGCAAAAGAAATGGTAGCATATCATGAATAAGCGATATGCCATCTTTGATATGGATGGGACGATAGTAGATTCCATGGGTTTTTGGCAACAGTTGGGTCGAGAGTTCCTTGTCGAAAAAGGGATTACAAATCATGTGGAAGAATTGCTGGAACGTGTAAA
Source organism: Oscillospiraceae bacterium (assembly GCA_017420125.1). GTDB lineage: Bacteria > Bacillota > Clostridia > Oscillospirales > Oscillospiraceae > RGIG529. The sequence continues at coordinate 1,729 of JAFOJR010000067.1, forward strand.
ACCTATGACAATTACAGAGTCTGCTTCGTTCCTGGTTGCGGAGTTGGGACTTCCTGAAACCGCTCAAAGCATAGCAGAGGAAATGAACGCTATCATGGAAGCTCATTATCGGACCGATATTCCGTTGAAACCGTTCGTTCGGGAATATTTGTCTCATCTTTACGAGTCCGGTGTAACGATGTGTGTTGTTTCCTCTACAGCGGCGGAATTGATGAAAGCTTGTTTGTTTCGGCTAGATATATTGAAATACTTTGCTTTTTTGCTTTCCTGTGAGGAAAGTGGAGTGGGAAAACACCGGCCGGACGTTTATCTGGAAGCAGCAAAGCGTCTGAATCAATGTGCAAGGCCAGAAGATATTGCAGTATATGAAGATGCTTGGTATGCGGCAAATACGGCAAAGCAAGCGGGATTTTATACAATTGCAGTCTATGATGACAGCGGCAGTGCAGAATGGTAGCAACTAAGAGCTTTGGCGGATGAAACCATTCTAGATTGGTCAGCCGCTAAAGATTTATAAAAAATATAGTGGAATTTGAGCATTTGCAGGCGGCATATTGGGGGCACCACTTTGTGTCGCATAAGAAAACAGTGCTGGCAGAGAAAGGAGAAAGCGAATGAAAACAGCATTGACCATTGCAGGAAGCGACTGCAGCGGAGGCGCCGGCATTCAGGCAGATATAAAGACTATGACGATGAATGGTGTTTATGCCATGAGCGCGGTTACCGCACTGACAGCGCAAAACACAACCGGCGTGAGAGAAATTTTGGAAGTAACCCCTGAATTTTTAAAACAGCAGATAGACATGATTTTTGAAGATATTCGTCCTGACGCTGTGAAGATAGGGATGGTTTCTGCGGCAGCGCTGACCAAGATGATCGCGGACAGACTGGAATTTTATCATGCGGAAAATATTATTGTGGACCCCGTGATGGCGGCGACTAGCGGATCAAGCTTAATAGCAACGACTGCAGTCGAAACCCTAAAAGAAAAACTATTTCCTTTGGCAACGTTGATAACGCCCAATATTCTGGAGGCAGAGGTGTTATCTGGGATATCCATTGCGGACAAAAAAGATATGGTTGCAGCGGCAAAGAAAATCCATGAGATGCATGGATGTGCTGTTTTGCTGAAAGGCGGTCACAATGTCCAAAATGCTGATGACCTGTTGGTTGCAAATGGAACAATCAAATGGTTTTATGGTAATCGGATTGAAAATCCCAACACACATGGGACAGGGTGTACACTGTCTTCTGCTATCGCTTCAAATCTGGCGAAAGGGTATGATTTGGAAACTTCTGTGCAGCGCGCAAAG
>JAFOJR010000068.1 GCA_017420125.1 Oscillospiraceae bacterium
CCTCATTTTTCCGTCATGCGGAACATTACGGAGGCGCCCATTTCTGTTTTGGGGAAGAGCAAACAGGAAGCAGAAGCCATTGCAATGGAATTGCTGAAAAAAATGGGACTTGCAGAGAAGGCCAATGAGTACCCGTATCAGCTGTCCGGCGGACAACAGCAGAGAGTGTCGATTGCGCGGGCTATGGCGCTGAATCCGGCGATTCTGTTTTTTGATGAGCCGACTTCTGCGCTGGACCCGGAATTGACCGGGGAAATTTTAAAGGTAATCCGCAGTTTGGCAGAAGAGCATATGACGATGGTGATCGTTACCCACGAAATGGCATTTGCCCGGGATGTGGCAGATCGCGTGATCTTTATGAGCGATGGGTATATTGTGGAAGAAGGACCGCCGGAACAAGTCTTTGGAGATCCGAAGGAAGAGCGGACAAAGCAATTTCTGCTGCGATACACCGACAATTAAACAACAGATAGAAAACCCTTCTGGTTGGCCTTTGGGCCGCACAGAGGGGTTTCATTTTTATAAAAGGTCTTGCAAAATTTGGTCTATTGTGATAGACTGCAAGAAAGGTCTATTATAATAGACCATAAAAATTGGTTTTTCAAAAGTAAGGAGATGATTTCATTGGATGTGCTGCGGCTATATGATGGAGAATATAAATTTGTATCTATTATTTGGAACACAGAGCCGATTCGCTCAGGGAAATTGGTTCGTTTGTGCAGTGAACAGTTGGGTTGGAAAAAATCTACCACATATACGATGCTAAAGAAATTATGTCAAAAGGGCGTTTTGCAAAACAAAGATTCTGTTGTAACTGCTTTGATGACCCAGGAGGATGTGCAGCGGCAGGAAAGCTGCGCAGTGATGGAACGTACTTTTCATGGTTCTTTACCCAAATTTTTAACAGCATTTTTGCAAGACCGTACTCTAACAGAAAAAGAAGCAGAAGAGTTAAAGGCGTTGATTGATCGCCATCGAAAGGATATATCTTCATGAAAGAGTTATTTTGGCAGGTGATTCATTTAAGTCTGGTCGGTGCCTACAGTGCTGTGGCTGTGTTTTTGGCCCGTGTTTCTCTGAAGCGCGCCCCCAGATGGATTTCTTATCGACTTTGGCTTGTGGTTTTCTTTCGCTTGCTTTGTCCGGTTTCCATTTCCTCTGTGATCAGTTTGTTTCGGCCAATCGGGAAAAGTGTTCCTCTATACACGCGGTTTGGCAAAGGATTTTCCGTGTTTTCTGCATCTTTTCCGTTTGCTGTTTCCAAACAAGCCGGTGTAAACGGCACCGCGGTTGCTGTCATTGGGGGGCAAACAGGAAGAGAAGCTGTCAATCCGGCACAGCAAATAGGAGAAGCAGTAAAAATCCCTGCTGTCCAAATCTCACGGGAATTTCTTTTTGATACGATTTTTCCGATTATTTGGAGCATAGGCGTGGCAGTGATGTTGCTGTACGGGATTTGGTCTGTTTGGAAAGTATACGGACGGATAAAGACAGCGACACGGATAGAAGACAATTGTTTTGAAACCGACCAGATTCAGACTTCATTTGTGTTTGGCATATTTCGACCGCGGATTTTTCTGCCGGTCAATACAAGAAGAGAGGATCGGAAATATATTTTATGCCACGAGCAGATTCATATTCAACGATATGACCCGCTGGTAAAATGGATTGGATGGCTGGTTCTTGCCATTCATTGGTTTAACCCTGTTGTGTGGGGGGTATTTTTCTTGTTTGAAAAAGACATGGAATTATCCTGCGATGAACAGGTGCTGCGCGAGATGGGGACAGAAGCAAAAGCGGAGTATGGGGCATTGCTGCTGCGGTCGGCAGTGCAGCAAAGTGTCTGGATTCAATCCCTTTCGTTTGGAAAAGGCTATGGAAAAGAAAGGATTCGGGTTGTGATGAGATATAAAAAAGCAAATTGGTGGATTTCAGGGGCTTCTATGCTTTTAGCGGCTTTTGTTTTAGCAGCATGCGCTGTAAACCCGCCGGAGAAGATCCAGCCCAGTGTGGCTGTTCCTGTGACAGAAACAACAAGCAGCACATTGGGAAATCAGTTATATGCAGGGAGAGTAGAACATGCGGTGCATTCTCCGCAGCAAATAGAAGCTTTGGCCGAGATTCTTCCCATACCTGATAGCAGCAAACTGCGGGGAGTGTCGATGCAGGAAGAGGATGGAACAAATGCCATTGTGCTTTCTTATGATTCACTGGATGATGAAAGAGAAATCACGCAAGAAGATGTTTTCCCCATTGCCGCTCTGCTGTTTGCCGTCACAGACGATGTGGATCAAGTGACATTTACCTGCTTCTGGAGCCAGCCGGAACTGTCTTCTCTGCGCTTTGATGAAACCGTGTCCAGGGAAAAGGTAAATCAGTTTTTGGGTTGTGATGTGCGCACATATGGAGAGAGCCCGGAAGATATGGAAATGCTGATCAAACATTTGGAACAGGAAAAATCATTGCTGCGGTACGAAGGAAAAGATCCTGAAACGGCAGTTGTGATGACAGTTTTGCGAGAGAGCGGCAGATATTACGGCGGAGAATGTGCGGCGGAAGGCCATGTGATTCTGGAGATCGAAGAAAAAGAAGACATTACGACAGTATATGCCCTTATCAGCGAAAGCAAATATGGGTTCCAAAATGGGATCTTTACGCCGATGGGCGGTAGCGGCGCCATTCCAGCTGTGTTCACTTTGGTGAAAAATGATGCAGGAGAATATGCTTGTGCAAAATATGAATTACCCAGAGACGGAACAGAGTATATGACTTCATTGGAAGAGCTATTCCCAAAATCTTTGTGGGGCAAGGTAAAGGGAGCAAATCAATATTATGAGAGTCTTATGCAGCAGAAAGAATCATATGCAAAGGCGTATTTAGAGCAGATCGGACGCGCGGCAGAGATTCAGGAGCAGGTGGAAGTGACCTTGCCAGAGCTGCCTGTGGATGTTTCCGATGCTTTATTGGAGCGTTTCTGGGACTATCCCTATTTCATAGGGACAGAGGAGCGTATAGAAGACGGCGTTCGATATATTTATGAAACAAGGCAGGAACAGGGAGGCAGTGGCGCAGGAATTATGGTATATGAAAAACGGACAGAAGACGGGACTGTAGTGCAGCGGACAGAAATTGACGGAAAAAATGGTTCTGTTTTAAGCATAAGCAATACGCCGCTGAAAAAAGACGAAGCGTAAAAAACACAGAGGTGGGCAAACGCCCACCTCTAAGTTTTTTATATTTGTCTATGCCCACATTGCGATAACGCCACAGGAAGCGCCCAGCACTACTGCCCCGGCAACCAGCACGCCGCCCAAAATGACGGGAAGTGCAGTTCGCAAGCGGATTTCAAATAACGCTGCAACCAAAGCGCCCGTCCAGGCGCCCGTTCCGGGCAACGGAATGGCCACAAGCAGAGCCAAGCCCAGCAGGCGGTATTTTTGAATCAAACGTCCTTTTAAATGTGCTTTTTTTTCCAACCATTCGATTTTTTTGCCCCACCAGGCAGTTTTTCGCAGCCACTCGAAGATCAGCCGGGTTAACAAAATAATGAACGGAACGGGAAGCATATTCCCAACGGCAGATATGATATATGCTTCAAACGGAGAAAGCCCAAGAGAAAGCCCCAAAGGAATGGCGCCCCGCAACTCTACAACCGGGACCATCGCCGTGCCAAAAGTAATTAAGTAGTTCAAAGCGATACTCCAAATAATTTTAATTTTCAGTTCTCTGCATTTGTGTAAAAGAGCGTATGAATTTGGGATTCCTTTCTAGAAAGAATGATCTTTGATATGAAAAAATCCGACTCGCAAATAGAGTCGGATTTTGGTCCGAGTGACTGGATTCGAACCAGCGGCCTCTTGAACCCCATTCAAGCGCGATACCAAACTTCGCCACACCCGGATCGGACATCCATTAAATCCTACCACATCTGCAGACAGAATGCAAGAGAAATTTTCGAATTCTTTCTGTATTTTTTGAAGCGTTTTCGAAGCGGAAGGGCTTCGCTTCTTAATTGTAAACTAATTTATAAAATAAAGTTGACAAACGGAAGATTCCGTGATACACTCAACGCAGTTTTTTCTTTCATTTTTGCTTTTCACACAAAAGGAGGAGATCTTTTATGCAGCAAACACAACCTGCTTTGACCGTGCGCAATATGGCATTTTGTGCTTTGTTCACCGTATTGATCATTGTTGGCGCGTGGATCCGAATTCCCACCCCCATTGTTCCAATTACGCTGCAGACGTTATTTGTCTGTTTGGCAGGATCTATTTTGGGCAGCCGTTTGGGTGCCATTTCTGCTGGCCTTTATCTGGTTATGGGGCTGATTGGGATCCCCGTTTTTACTGGAGGCGGCGGTTTGTTTTATGTTTTTCAACCGACCTTTGGCTATATTTTAGGATTCATTCTGGGTGCGTGGACGGCAGGACGTGTTATAGAGCGCATCGCCGTACCGGAACTGAAACATTTCCTGATGGCAGGTTTTCTTTGTTTGCTCATCATCTATCTTTGCGGGATGGGCTACTATTTTGTTATTTCCCGGATTTATCTGCATAATCCGGTTTCCGTTCGCACCTTGATGCTCTCTTTCTTTCTGCCTTTTCTTCCTGGGGATGGGATCTTCTGTATTTTGGGTGCTGTGGTCGCAAAACGTATCCGGCCGCTATTAATGCGCATTTCTGCGGAAAACGTCTGAAATCATCTTGTAATCTTCTGGCCTTTTCGGTATAATGAATCAAAATTATTCTGCAGCAGCTTATGCTGTTGTTTCACATCAGGAGGAAATAACAAGCATGATTACAGTCAGCGATCTTGGCTTGCAATATAGCGGGCAAACATTATTTGCCCATGCCGATCTGCAATTTACTTCAGGGAACTGTTACGGTATTATTGGCGCAAACGGCGCCGGGAAATCCAC
>JAFOJR010000069.1 GCA_017420125.1 Oscillospiraceae bacterium
GCTTTTCATCTAAAATGGGTTCTTCTGTTTCCTTTCCTGTGTGGGTATCATATATAATTTGGCCGATTTCCTTCAGTAATGTCGTAATCTCATTGTTCAAGTCAAACATACGGAGATTCAGCTTTGCCGTATCAAACAATTCTCCGGCATATTTTCCGGCCTGGCGTGCGGTATTGCCTGCCATGCTGCCCACAGCACCTGCTGTGCTGCGCACTTTTTCCAACAGTTCTTTTACACGATTATCCATTTTATGCCCCTCCTTGTGGTGTTCTTTTGTAGTTTGTCTTACTTTTACTATGTGTTCCCATGTTTCTCAACTGCTTGCATATGCCTGCAAAGTACTATTTCAAACGCTCCACGGCATCTGCTGTTTTTGTCAGATAGCCGCCGTGAAATGTTTCAATGGTGCCAGTGTCGCAAGCCTCTGCCATTTCCGGATCAATGGGCAGTCGATCTAAAATCGGAAGATTCCAGGTCGCCGCAGTTTCTTCCAATTGGCTTTCGCCAAAAACAGAGTGCATTTTCCCGCAATGGGGACATTTGTACATGCTGTAGTTTTCCACCAAACCAACCACTGGAATGTCCAGCATTTGAACCATCTTCGTGGCTTTTGTAACAATCATAGATACCAGTTCCTGCGGGGATGTTACTACAACTACCCCATCCAACGGCAAAGACTGAAATACCGTTAACGGAACATCGCCCGTCCCCGGCGGCAGATCTACCAGCATATAATCTACATCGCCCCAAGTGACGCCAGTCCAAAACTGACGCACCAGATCGGCAATAATGGGACCGCGCCAGATCACAGGATCTGTTTCGTTTTCAATCAATAAGTTAAGCGAGATCACAGAAATGCCCGTTTTGGTTTCCATCGGTTCCGTGCCGAACTCATTGGCACCGGCCAGACCGTGAAGGCCAAAAGCCTTGGGAATGGATGGTCCTGTAATATCCGCATCCAAAACTGCTACCTTGTGCCCGCGGCGGCGCAGTTCCACCGCCAAAGAAGCAGTTACCAAACTTTTGCCTACTCCGCCTTTCCCGCTCATTACGCCGATAACGCGGGAAACATGAGCCTTTTCATTGGGTGTAGCCAAAAAATCATATTTGCTGGGCTCTGCATGGTTGTGCTGCTGTTCCTGGCCACACCCGGCAGAACACGTATCGCAATGATGTGTGCAAGTTTCGCTCATATTGTTTTCATACCTTTCTTTTTTACCGCCGCTGGCGGTACTTCTTTTTTTCGTCCTTCTTCCTTGCTGTACTTTTATATTCTAGTTACCGTTTTTATTTTCAAACTCCGTTTCTTTTTATTCCTGCCTGACGTCTTCCATTCTTACAGGGCGTATCGGCCTCCGCCAATAAACTCCCGCAGAAGAGAATTTTCCGAAACCAACGCAGAATCGATAGACACAAAGCCATTGACTGCCTTTAAAATCTGCTGGACCTTTTCTCCCTGGGGATGTTTTTCCGGCACTGTTTTCAAAAGTGGAACAACAAATTGTTTCATTACCGATACCTCATAAGGCAAAACGGAATCCAATATCAAATTTGCTTTGTAACGAAAGGGAATCACATACTGGGCTTCTCCCCGGCGCACATTGACCCAATGCGAAAGGGTTGCTTCCATATCTGCGCCGCGGAACTGGTGGTCCCGCACAGCGCGGCGCACAAGACGCATCCAGGTGTGATAAAAGCAAACCATGTTGCCGTCCCAGATATCGGACTGCACATTGATATAAAATTTAAACGCACTGGGGTGGCGGTCTGTCAACTCATCACGAAATGCGTGGATCCCCTCCACAATGACCATTTCATCCGGCCGGAGCTGCAACATCCGCCCTGTATTGTCATCTCGAGCCTTAAGTGGAAAATTAAACTTGGGAATGCAAATTTCCTCTCCTTGCTCCAATAAAGTAAAATGATGGTTCAGCAACGGCCAATCCAGACAGTCCGGCGATTCAAAGTCAAATTCTCCTGTTTTTGTGCGAGGTGCTGTTTTGGGATCCAGTGTTATGAAATAATCATCCATGGAAATCACATGAGTGGAAATTCCAATTTCTTCCAATGCTTCCCGCAGTTTCATAGCCGTCGTAGTTTTACCGGAACTGGAAGGTCCGGACAGCAAAACGATGGGAGAAACGCTCCGATTTTCCGCAATCTGCACTGCAGCTGATTGCACTCTTTCCTGAAAAAGTGCGTCACTTTCCAGTAAAAACAGTTGCGGCTCCGTCTCCGCCCGGTGGTTAATTTCGTTCCATTGACAGGCCATGACATCCCTCCTTATACGCGGTGGAAATCCGCTGCACGGTGAAAGTCCAGTAATTTTCGTTTCCCCTCTTTGATTCCATCCATTCGATCCACATACTCATAAGGGTATTTGGGGTTGCAAATTCGCTGAATCAGCCCCGTCCCCGGATTCACTAATTTTGTCGTGCCGCCGGCACCCAAAGATAAAATGGTGTGCAGTTCTTCCATAATGCAAATATTATACAGGCCCTCATATCCCGGGAGGCACCATCCTACATTTTCAAAATTTCCGGCCATAAACTTCTGCCGATAAAGATAATACGGGACATACCCTGCTTCCCGCAGACGGCACGCGGCATAGTCCAGCATTTCTCCCACATCCTGCGCAGAGGGGATTTCCCGCCCTTCCAGAGCCAGTCGGGATCCTTTTTTCAGCGCCAGTGTATGCACTGTAATGTTTTCCGGCTTCATCTCCAAAACGGCATCGATGGAATAGGCAAACCCTTCCGGATGATCCTCCGGCAAACCGGCGATCAAATCCATATTCACATCGCGAAATCCCGCCTTCCGCGCCAATTGCAGCACTTTTGGCACATCTGATGCCTTGTGACGCCGTCCAATGGCCTCCAGGACTTCGTCCCGCATGGTTTGTGGATTGATACTCACACGAGTTGCTCCGCCATCTAAAATAGCAGACAGTTTTTCCGCCGTGATGGTATCCGGTCGTCCGGCTTCCACAGTATATTCCGTACAGTGGGACAAATCAAACGCCTTCGAAATTGTTTCCATTAAGCGGGCCAATTGCTCCGCCGAAAGGGTAGTTGGTGTACCCCCGCCAATATAGATGCTGCGTATCTGCAGTGCTGCTTCTTTTACCAACCGGCCTGCGTCCCAAATTTCTTCCTGCAGCGATTGGAGATACGGCTCCACCAGTTTCATGGATTTTTCCACCGAATGACTGACAAAGGAACAATAGGCACATCGGGTAGGGCAAAACGGGATCCCCACATAAAGAGAGATTTCATCTGGCTGTAAAGAGCGCTTTGCCGCAAGTCCCGCCTTTGCGACGTCAATACATAATTTGCGGCGCGCTGACTGAACAGAATAAACATCCCGCAGCATTCGATCCGCCTGGGCCTCTGTCCCCCCTTGCTCCAGTACCCGGCTCACCAGCTTGGCAGGCCGTATGCCTGTCAGTGCACCCCAGGGAGGCGTTTCTCCAGTACAGTCGCAAGCGGCTTTAAAAAAGGACAGTTTGATGATTTTCTGCAAAATCCGGTCGGTTTGCAGTTTCCCGGTCAGTGTCGCCGTTTTTGCCCGTGCAAAGCGGCGGTAAGTCTTCCCGTTCCGCCGCAATGTCGTATGTGCTGTAGTCCACACCGCGCCCCGCGATATCGTACTGCGAAGGAAATCTTCTTCTCCTTGGGGCTGCAGATCTGGATATTCCGGCCGCTCTTCCGGAAATAAAACCAGCAGCATTTGCTCCACTGCATAGCGATAATTGTGTTGCTCTAAATATAATTTCATAAATGCGATTTTGCAGACAGTGGTTTTTACTCCCTGTCTGCGTGCCTTTCTTCCCTCTATTTTACTGCTTCCCGCATATAAAGGTTCCGCATCCGTTCTCTGGATAGAGTAGTGGGTGCCTCATGACCGGGATATACCTGATAGTCTCCTTCCAGATCATGCAGCCGTTTCAGCGACTGCATCATTTTGGAATAACTGCCGCCATAAAAATCTGTGCGGCCGCAAGAATCCCGGAACAGAGTGTCTCCTGTGAACAGCGCATCTCCTACTTTTAAAGTTACAGAGCCTTTGGAGTGCCCGGGCGTATGCATTACTTCAATGGTCAGGTCGCCCAGCGCAAACCGATCCCCCTCGCCGTACATCTTCATCTGCGGGGTTGATTCAAATTGCAAACCATTGCCACGGCTCCCTGACATTGCCACCTCATCGGAATGAATATACACAGGGACCTTACACTTCTGCAAAATTCCATCCACGCCTGTGGTGTGGTCATAATGTCCGTGGGTCAGCATAATAAACTGAATGTCCAGCCCCAGAGACTGAACTTCTTTCCAAATCCGTCTGGACTCGTCACCTGGGTCGATAATTGCTCCCAACTTTGTTTTTTCGTCCCCAATCAGATAACAATTGGTCTGGATGGGTCCCACCTGCAATCGCTTTACTATCATATGCATTCCCTTCTGTTCCCATAATTTCTATCTGTGCCATCTACAATGCATCCGTATCCAAAATCAGTGTCACCGGCCCGTCGTTCACGGACTCCACCTGCATATGCGCGCCGAATTGACCGGTTTCCACCGAAAAGCCTGCCTCTCGACAACGTGCTACAAATGCCTCATACAGCGGGATGGCTGTCTCCGGTCGGGCGGCAGACAAAAATTCCGGCCGACGGCCTTTTTTGCAGTTCCCATACAGAGTAAACTGCGAGACAACTAAAATTTTGCCGTTCACGTCCTGGAGGGAACGATTAAATTTCCCTGATTCATCTTCAAAAATCCGCAAACTGACGATCTTATCCGCCAGCCGGTTCCCTTCGCGCTCTGTATCCTCGTGGGTGATACCCAAAAGAATTAAAAATCCAGTGTCAATCTGGCCCACGGTTTCCCCTTCAATTTGGACTGATGCATGGGAAACCCGCGTTACCACTGCACGCATATTTCATTTCCTCCTATCCTGTCATGCGCTTAACAGAAAATACACCTGAAATCTGGTGCAGTTTTGTCATCACACCTTTTAACTGTTCCAAGTCCTTTACTTCAATCATTACATTGACAATTGCCTGGCTCTTCCCAATACTGCGGGCAGACAAAGAACCGACTCGGATCTTCGCCACAGCCAATACACTGGCAATATCCATTACCAAACCGTCCCGGTCTTTTGAAGCGACCTCCAGTGCCGTACGATATGTCATCTTGTCGCCTTCCACCCAGGAAACACGCACCCAACGGCCCAGCTCCTCCGGTTTGCGCCGTTCCAATGCGGCGTTGGGACAATCTGTCCGATGAATGGATACGCCGTACCCTTTTGTGATAAAGCCCACTACCGGATCGCCCCGCACGGGGGTGCAGCACCGGGAAAACTTCACCAAGCAGTTTTCCATCCCTTCCACTGCAATTCCCGTTTCCGAATGAAGCTGCCTCGGCGGCTGATTTTGCTGCTGTGCGGCATTATTTTGCGCCATGCGTTCTGCTGCAATCTTTTCCGTTCGCATCCGATTGATGCGGATCAACTCATCCCGAATGCGGTTCACGGCTTTCAACGCTGTTAATCCGCCGTAGCCAATGGCAGCATACATTTCTTCCAAAGAACCAAAGGACACCTTTTTCAAAATCTGCGGCAGAACTGTTTCCTCTGTAATAGCCGACATGGAAATGCCTGCATGTCTCAACTCACTTTCAAAACTGCTTTTGCCATGGACAATGTTTTCCTCACGTCGTTCCTTTTTTAACCATTGCCGGATCTTATTTCTTGCTTCGTTACTCTTTGCAATTTTCATCCAGTCCCGACTCGGCCCATGAGCCGATTTAGAGGTCACAATTTCTACAATATCGCCGTTTTGCAGCGGCATATCAAAGGGAACGATTCTGTTATTGACCTTGGCTGCTGTCATATGATTTCCTACAGCAGAATGAATATTATATGCAAAGTCAATGGGTGTTGCTCCAGCCGGAAGATTGATCACATCTCCTTGGGGAGTGAACACAAATACTTCGTCGGCAAACATGTCAACCTTCAGCGTGCGAACAAACTCCTCTGCATCCGTGTCCTGTTGGCTTTCCAGCAGTTTGCGCACCCATTCAAAATTTTCTTCCGTCCCCAGCTTGCCGTCCAGACCTCGTTTGTATTTCCAATGTGCGGCAATTCCGTATTCCGCCGTATGATGCATATCCCAGGTTCGGATCTGCACCTCAAACGGGATCCCTTCCCGCCCAATCACGGTAGTATGCAGCGATTGATACATATTGGGCTTTGGTGTGCCGATATAGTCTTTAAACCGACCCAACACAGGTTTAAACAAATCGTGAATACATCCCAGCACATTGTAGCATTCGGAGATATCATCCACAATCACGCGAAACGCGTATAGATCATACACCTGGTCTATTCCAATGTTCTGTTTGTGCATTTTTCGATAAATGCTGTATACATGCTTCATTCGGCCAAACACTTGGCATTTGATTTTCGCCTCACGCATCCGCGCTTCAATTTTATTTTGAATATGCTCTAAAAATTCCTCGTGAACTGTGCTGCGTTGCGCCAGACTCTTGGTAATTTCCTCGTATCCCACCGGGTCTAAATATTGCAGGGACAAATCCTCCAGTTCCCATTTCATTTTCTGCATCCCCAGCCGATGGGCAATAGGAGCGTAAATCTGCATGGTTTCCAGCGCTTTTTCCCGCTGCTTCTGCTCCCGCTGATAATTCATGGTACGCATATTGTGTAGTCGGTCGGCAATTTTGATCAAAATCACTCGGATATCTTTGGCCATGGCCATCAGCATTTTTCGCAGATTTTCCATCTGCTCTTCTTCCTTGCTGGTATACTGCACCCGGGTCAGCTTTGTGACACCTTCTACTAATTCTGCCACAGGTGTGCCGAAAAATTTTGCAATTTCCTCGTGCGTTGCCTGGGTATCTTCAATACAGTCATGAAGCAGTGCAGCAATAATCGAGTCAATATCAAGGCCCATTTCCGCTACAATTTCAGCCACTGCCAACGGATGCGTCACAAAAGGAGAGCCATCTTTGCGCCGCTGCTGTACGTGGGCATTATCTGCATAAGTAAATGCTGAAAACAGACGGTTAGCGTCAAGTGTGGGATTATACTGCCTTGCTTTTTCTTCTAATGCGTAATATCGTTCCAATACCGGATCCATCAACAGCGCCTCCCATCTGTTTTTCTTTTGCCTTCTTTATTTATTTCATCCTATGTCTATTTCATTCTTTTACGGTTGACTGCTGCTGCGCAGTACAAGCATAATAGGTGATTGTTCCAAATCCACTTTCCCAGCGCCTTTGCAAAGAGAAATCTGCAAATGGCTGCAATCTCCCTGCAGGAGAATCAGTCCTCGTTCTGCAAATACTTCCAAGCAAACCATAATTCGGGTTGCAGCAGCGCGAAGGCCAAAAGATTTTGCAATTTTGCGGGACAAATTGAGCAATGTGTCTTCCAACCCTTGCGGGCCAGCCCGCTTGGCCAAATAACGCCATACGGCAGCAAACTCCTCCCGATTTGGTGTGATGGCCCGGGCTTCCTCCTGCGTCAGAGGGAGTCCATTTTTATATTTTTCATATAGCTCCTTCTGGATTTGCGCCTGCGTACAGCCTGGACGCAAATCTACAAGGACCAGCTGCACCGTCTGATTGCCTCGAAATTCGTTGATTTGCAAAGTAAATGCCGCGTCCACCCGATCTCCCATCTGCACTCCCATTTCCCGAGCCGTGGCAGAAAAGAAAATGGCATCCAATTGTTGGTTTTTCTTCTTCAGACGAAGCTTCAAATGCCGCCCGTCACCCACATGGGAAAGGGATAAAATGGTCATCCCCCGCATACAAAACAGAGGCTTTGGGTTCCCCGACCCATGGGGTTCTAAAATAGACAACGCCTGTATCTGCTCTATGGTAAGAATATCCGGGTTAAATAGCTCCACATCAATGAAAAGCTGAGATACCGGTTTTTCCCCGTCCCAATGCCGGCACGCGCAGGCGTTCATACGCTGCCGGAACGCCGAAATGTTTTGTTTGGAAATGGTAAACCCCGCCGCCAGTGCGTGACCACCAAAACTGTCCAGCAGGTCGGCGTTTGCTTCCAACACCTCAAACAGATTAAAATCACCAAAACTGCGACAGGATCCCTTTCCCTTTTCGCCATCCAAACAGATCATAAAAACCGGACGGGCGTATTTATCCGCCAGCCGGGACGCCACAATGCCAACTACACCCTGGTGCCAATCGGCATCCTCCAGAACAAGCGCCATCCGGTCCTGAGGCGGCATGGTTTCAATTCGCAGAACGGCTTGCTCATAAATGTGCCCTTCAATAGCCTGCCTCTCGCGATTGAGATTGCAGAGCTGTTTTGCTAAATCATCTGCTCTTTTCCAATCCTCCGTTAAAAGGAGTTCTGCTGCCAAACGGGCACAGCCCATACGTCCTGCTGCATTCAGCCGGGGCGCCAGTGCAAATCCAATACTGGTAGAATCAATCCACCGCTTGTCTAATCCAGTTTCTCGAATTAATGTATATAACCCGCCGCGTCGGGCGGCAGTTCTAAATGGAGCAAGTCCGTAACGGATCTCTCGCAGACCTTGCTGTAAAACCGCTCGATTCTCTCCTACCAGAGGCATTACATCCGCCACAGTTCCTACTGCCGCCAGAGGCGCAAATTGTTGAAATACGATGTCCTTCTGTTTTTCCGGCGTTAGTGCAAGAGCCAGCTTCAGCGCTACCCCTACACCAGCCAAATAAGGAAACGGATAACTGCAATCCTTTCGATTAGGATTTATTACCGCCACCGCCTCTGGCAGGATTTCTTTGCATTCGTGATGATCTGTTATCACCACATCAATCCCCAAACTTTTGGCATAGGCCACTTCTTCCACAGCGGTAATGCCACAGTCCACTGTGATAAGAAGAGCTACTCCCTCTTCTGCCAGAAATGAAATGGCTGCCTGGTTGAGGCCGTACCCTTCCTCCAGCCGATCTGGAATATAATACGTACAGTTTGCCTCCACCTGCCATAAAAACCGCACCAACAGACACGTGGCTGTAATGCCGTCTACGTCATAATCGCCGTATACGGCGATTTTCTCTCCCGTTGCAATGGCCGTCTGGATTCGTTCCACGGCAGGCGCCATATCCTGCAGCGCAAAAGGGTCTTGCAACAAATGTACACCGTCATCCAAAAAAGCCTCTGCTTGCTCTGCCGTGCAGATCCCTCGCGTGCCAAGCACCGCTGCTGCCAAAGGTGGGATCCCGGACGCCTGCAGCACACGTTCTGCTGCTGGGGCACGAGCAGCAATATTCCATTTTTCAAATTTCATGCCCCAACCTCCGGTCTTATTTTGTTATTTCGTTTTATTATACCAAATATCGGCCGTTTGTACAAGAGGAATCTCCCTTCCTGCAAAATGCTCTTCTTCCGCTCCCGCAACAGATTCCAATGCGCCATCTTTTCTTCCAAACCTCGTAATCCGGTTGAAATCAAAGATGCTCTTTTGAAAAAATTTTCCACTCTTTTGTTTTTTCCGAAACCATGCCATGCTGTAGTCAGCCAAATCGAATATAGTATCTTCATGGCAATGTGAAACTCTCTATCGGCAGGAAAGCCTGCGGGCATTTTGCAGAACTGGCTTAACTCCAGTTCCGACAGCAGCCTGAATAAAAGAAGGCGATTTAGAGGCAGAAGAAATCTATTCTCTTTGTTTCATAATAAAAGCAGGATGGCCCGCAGATGTGAGCCATCCTGCTTTCTTGATCTCAACTGTTTGAAAACTGGAACATAGCAGGAGAATTGGTAGTGGCAGTGGTATAGAGGAACAGAACCATATCCGGTTTTCGCTCCAAAAGATAATCTGTCAAAGAACCTTTGAAATGCCGCAGATCCACTGTTTCCAACGTACTGCAGGCCAAAGACAAAAACGGCGTCAGCGCGCAGGCATAGGAATCTCGCACCATTACAATATCCGGCCCGTTTGTGTTCAAATGATTTTCCACCCGGGCCAAATCATAGTCTCCCCCTGCATACATTGTATATGGATTGCTATTAAAATAATCTCTCTGCTCCACTCGCTCCCGGAAAATGACAGAATCCCGATAATCTCCCGTCCGCTGAATTTGCTCCAGCGGCACCTCATAGGTCAGGTTGGTTTCAAAACGCGGAGCGATCAGCGTAATATCATCCACGCCGGCATACCATGTCCCAATCCGTTTTCCCTGACTGCCTAAAAAGACATTTTTATAAACGGTAGATTCGTACTCTGCCGGATCTGTAAAACGACTGTCAACAGAAATGCCATACTGATCTCGCAATCGGTCACAAAGAACCTGAAATGCAAGAAATGCGCCTTCCGGCCGCCAATGGTGGTCGGTTTTAAAAAAATAATCGTCGAAGTTCGGCAGAGCATCAAACACTGTTCGAAAATCCAGTGTCTCCACCCCGCCCTGCTGAATCTGATCCACAAGCTGGTCCATCTGCGCATTGCCATATTCTTTGGCAATGACTGGAAGCCCTTCTTTCCCTTCCCGTATTTTGGAAGGTGCTGCCATAAACAGCAAAGGGATTTCTGCCTCTTCCAGCGTTTTGTTCAGCGAAATCAGGGCATCCGCTTCTGCTGAAACATCCACTTGTTCTGCTCCCTGGGAAACAAACTGCAATTTCCCGTTGTCCAACCGCACCACAGTGTTTTCTGGATTGGCATCTTCAATTACCCGTTTGTCCAGCAGTTTCTGCACGCCGCCAAACAACTGGATAAATCCATGCGCCCGATCTGCACTTTCGTTCAGAGCCTTCTCTGTGGCGTCAATGGTCAGTGTCACCTTATCCAGTACCGTGGGCTGCTCCGGCCGGTTGGCTTTATAGCTTGTGCGAATGCTGTCCAAAACAGAACCGCTGTCTATTCCAATCCAGAAAAACATCCCGAAAATCACAAGAAAAAACAATACGGCACCCCAGGTATATCTGCTTTTATTCATAGACATCTCCTTTTTGCCGTCCGGCTTCAGAAGTTAAAGTAGATAAATGGATTGTATGTTCCCTTTACAATATAGGAAACAGACACCACCAAAATCACAAGCAGTGCCAGTGCATAGCCAGCATCCATCCACTTTGGCATCCGTTCCAGCCGATCTGTCCGCCGCCGCAGACTGCGGAATACCGGCGTGGCGCAAACCACTCCCGCCAGGAAAAACCATTTATATTCCCATAAATAAAACCATGTTTCCGGGTCTCCCCAGCCGTTGGCTCCAAACCCCAGCATGGAAGCAATGCAGGTCACTCCAATGGATAGGGTATCTGCCCGGAACATAATCTCCCCAATACAGAAGAAAAACAACGTATAAACCGATGCCCAAGCGGAGTGTCGCTTTAAAAACCCTTTTAGAGGCGTAAATTTTTCCAGACAGAGAAATACGTAATAATACATTCCCCAAACCAAAAAGGTCCAGTTTGCCCCATGCCACAGACCTGTCAGCAACCAGACCACAAACAGGTTCCACGCGGTGCGCCCTTTTGATACCCGGCTGCCACCCATGGGAAAGTAAACATAATCCTGGAACCAGGCGCCCAGGGAAATATGCCACCGGCGCCAGACCGCTGCCAAGGATTTGGCCGTGAGAGGATAGTCGAAATTTTCCAAAAAATGAAACCCAAACATCCGCCCCAGCCCAATCGCCATATCGGAGTATCCGGAAAAATCAAAATACAGCTGCAGCACATAGGAAATAGCACCCAGCCATGCAAAGGAGACCGTCAAGCCGGAGCCAGCCGCCTTGGCAATGGCCTCATCTGCAATCACCGCCAAACTGTTGGCAATCAGCACCTTTTTCCCCAGTCCTACAATAAACCGACAGATTCCTTCTGCCAGATCGCTCCACGTTTCTTTGCGATGCTGCAGTTCTTCCGCAATGGTTTCATACCGCACAATCGGTCCGGCAATCAATTGGGGAAAAAAGGCCACATACAGCCCCACATTCAACGGGTTCTTCTGCGCCTGCCCTTTCCCGCGCAACACGTCTAACACATAAGAGATAGATTGAAAGGTGAAAAAAGAGATGCCAATGGGTAACTCAATTCCTGTCATGGGCAGAGAAAGATGCAGCAATGCGTTGAAATTTCCAATGAAAAAATCCAAATATTTAAACACAAAAATAATGCCTAAATTGACAAAAAGTGCGCCTAACACGATGAAAATCCGGCCCGCTCCGCCTTGACTGTACACATGTCCGGCCCACAAACCCAAAAAATAGTTCAGCACAATGGAACCCAGCATTACCAAAACAAACCAAGGTTCTCCCCACGCATAAAAAAACAGAGAGGCCAAAAAGAGAAACAGATTCTGGCCCAACCGCCACTTTCGAAAAACAACATAATATCCAAATAAAACAACAGGTAAAAATAAAAACAGAAAAACAGAACTGGAAAAAAGCATTCTATCTGCCCCTTTGCTTCTGAGGCGGACTCAATTTCCGCCCATTGTTTTGATTGTAGCACGTCCGCTTTTATTTCGCAACCTTCCTCGCTCTCCTGCCGAAAATTCTTTGCCGTTGTCCCTGTGCTTTTTTCTTCTTCTGTGGTAAACTGAACTGAAATACAAACTCTTGCAAAGTAGCGGAGTGCAACGGGGAGGTTCATTATGTCTGCTTTTTTCCCACCGCGTTTGCTGGCGCGGCTGATCCAATACAGCAACCGCGCCACCGTCCCCCTGCATATGCCGGGACATAAAAGAAATACTGCTGCAGCACCTTATCTCGCTCCACTGGGCGGTGGATTCGACATTACGGAAATCCACGGATTTGACAATCTCCACCAACCGGAAGGAATTTTAAAGCAAAGCATGGAGCAGGCCGCCCGCCTTTGGGGCAGCGACCAGGCCTATTTCCTGGTGGGGGGAAGCACTTGCGGCATCCTGGCCGGGATTCATGCCGCCACGCAATGGGGAGACTCGGTTTTGGTGGCTCGAAATTGCCATCAGTCTGTTTATCACGCCATTGCGCTTTGTGGTCTCACTCCCCACTATCTCCTGCCGGCCATGGACGACACCTTCGGCATTTGCTGCTCTTTGACGCCCGATCAGGTCGCCCGGGGACTGGAGGCCCATCCGGATGTTTCACTGGTAATTCTCACCAGTCCCACATATGACGGCGTTTTATCCGATATAAAGGCCATTTGTCAAATCGCCCACGCCCGCAATATTCCCGTTTTGGTGGATGAAGCGCACGGCGCACATTTGGGCTTTGCCCCCGATTTTCCCGGCAGCGCAGTGTCCGGCGGTGCTGATCTGGTCATTCAAAGCCTGCACAAAACGCTTCCCAGTCTGACGCAAACGGCACTTGCTCATCAAAACGGAACTCGCATCCCACCCCGGATTTTTGCGCAGTCTTTGCGCATATTTGAAACCAGCAGCCCGTCCTATTTGTTGATGGCGTCTATTGATGAATGCGTTCATTTGCTGGCAACTGACTCTACGCTGTTCTCTAAATGGAGCTGTGCGCTGGAACAGTTTCACAGGGATATTCTCTCTCTGCGCCATTTTCGTGTTCTGCGTTACGGTGTTGACCGAACCGCAGAGCATCCGGGACTTTTCCAATGGGATCCGGGGAAACTGCTGATCTCTACCATTGACACACCTTATACCGGCCCGCAATTAATGGAAACCCTGCGCATGGAATTCGATATAGAACTGGAAATGGCATCTTCCCATTCTGCTCTGGCTATGACCGGCCTTTGCACCACCCAAGCCCATCTTTCCCGTCTGTCTGCCGCTCTGCGCACTTTGGATGAGAACTGCTGTCAAGCAGTGGCCAAGCCCTCTCCGCGCCTGTCTGCACTTTGTCTGCCTGCCCAGGCCATGAATCCCAACGCTACACAAAATATTCCCCAGCATTTTGTTCCCTTGGCACAGGCCGTAGGGCGTATTACAGGGGAATCCCTTTGGGCATATCCTCCCGGCATCCCTCTCTTGATCCCAGGCGAGGTGCTCTGCCCTGCCCTGTTGGAACAAATTTCTGAAATGCAGGCCTGTGGTGTTACAGTCCACAGTACTTTCGGCGGTGCGCCAGAAACCCTTTCTGTTTTGGATACAAATGCATAAACAAGATAAAATCCCCGCCTTTCCCAGTTCTATATTGACAGAATTGTGAAAACGTCATAAACTAAAGAAGAACAGAACTGTACATGCGGAAGGAGATTCCTATTATGAAAAGAATTCAGACCTTGAACACACGCGATCTCGCAAAAAGCCTGCAAAACGGCGGTTGTGGTGAATGCCAGACTTCTTGCCAGTCCGCTTGCAAGACATCCTGTGGCGTTGCCAACCAAGCGTGTGAAAAAAAGGCCAGCAAGTAAGTACGAAAAGCGAAATTGCCGCCTGTGCCACTTTTGTGGACAAGCGGCAATTTTTGTCATTCAATCAATAGATGCAAACATCCTTGCAAGGATTTGAAATCAGAAAGGAACACGGATGATACATCAATATCAATTGAACGGATATAACATTGTTTTAGATAGTCCCAGCGGAGCAGTTCACGTAGTGGACCCGGTAGCATATGACGCCATTGCTTTGTATGAACAGTATCCCGAAGACGAAATCGTGGAAAAGCTTTTGTCGCAATATCATGACCAACCAGACGTCACAGAGGCGGAATTGCGTCTCTGTCTTTCGGAGATTGCGCAGTTGAAAGCAGCGGGAAAGCTGTTTTCTGAAGAAACATAC
>JAFOJR010000070.1 GCA_017420125.1 Oscillospiraceae bacterium
GATTACGAGAGAAATTGTCTACAATCAAGAGAAATAGTGCACCAAATACCATAGAGGTGGGGATTAGAGAAGCATAGTTATCTCCGACCAAACGACGGGATAAGTGAGGAATCACAAGACCAACCCATCCGATCATGCCGCTGACAGAAACGCTTGCAGCAGTGACCAGCGTGGAAGCAAGAATAACAATCAAACGAACCAAAGGGACGTTAACGCCCATTGTTCTGGCTTCTTCATCTCCCATTGTCAAAAGGTTCATACGCCATCTTAAAAGAAAGAGCGGAACAAGGCCAACAGCCATTGGGATCAGCGCAAACAAAACATCAGAAAACTTTACCCCAGCAAAACTGCCCATCAGCCAGTATGTAATGGCAGGAAGCTGGTCATCCGGATCCGCTACCAGCTTCAGGTAAGATGTTGCCGCCTGAAAGAGGGAACTGATCATGATACCGGCTAAAATTAAGCCTACAATTTTGCCGCCTTTTGCCTTCGTGCTGACCAGAATGACCAAGAACACAGTTAAAATACTGAAGCCAAAGGCAAAAACCGTAACATATCGATTTCCCAGGTGGTTCATAATGGCAAGCGCAGCGCCAAATGCAGCACCTTGGGAAGCACCTAAAATATCGGGAGAGGCCATGGGATTTTTAAAAGTACCCTGATAAGCAGCCCCGGCAGTGGCGAGAGAACAGCCTACGAGGCAAGCCAGCAAAATTCGGGGAAGGCGAACGTTGAAGAAAATCAACTCCATTTGATCTGTCCAAGTTTTTTCTATCGAAAAAACTTTGGAAAATAAAATGCGGAGCACTTCACCTGGCTGAATAGGATATTTTCCAAGCATAAATGAGATGAGGATGGCCACAACAAGCAGAATCAAAAGGATAAAAACAGTAAGCTTTGCCCGATGCGTTTTTTGGGAGAGGGTCGAAGCAGAGGAAAGACGAGGTGTTTCATCCATATTCAGATTTCTTCCCTTCTGTTGGTGTTTCAAATATAAATGATAGACATGGAGAAGAGGATGGAAAAGCAGAAAACTCGCGGGGCTATGTTTACTTCGCCTGAAGCCCGGCACGACAGCCAATTTTGGCTAATGCTCCACCTGTTCCGCCGTTCTTTACCACTTCTTTGCAAGCGTCACCGTCCAAAATGATGGTGGTATTGATTTCGTCAATTCCGTATTCAAACAACGCAGGGCAAAGAGGAGAGCTGGGACCGACTAAAATGGTATATGCATTCTGAGAGAGTTCCAGCAAACGAGGCAATGTTTTGTTGACCAACGTGCTTCCTGTGATAAAGATAAAATCCTGTTCCGGCAAAAGATACTCACAGGCAGAATCAGGATAATCACCTGGTCTGGGGTTTCGTTCCAAAATAGAAAGGGAAGCGATTTCAGAAAGAAAATCCAGCTTGGGGAAGTGGCCAATCACAGCAACTTTTTTCCCGCGAATCTGTTCTTTATGTGCTTCAAAGGCATCTTCTGCAGACTGCTGTACAATTTGCGGCATAGCATCTAAAAGATGATTCAACTGGTCGGCGTTATTGTAATACGCGTTGATCGCAGCCATTCCAATGCTCGCCTCCAGAAGATTCCAGGATTTCACACAGGCAGCGGCATCCTTCAGCGAAGTCCCAATAAAATTGCCGGGGTGAAGCGGCGCAACCGTTTCAATGGAAACAGTCATAGCACATCCCACATAAGCTCCGGCGCGCACCATCGTCCAATGTGAACCGGAAACGACATCATCAATCAAAATATGATCTGGAAGATTGACAATTAACTGATCATAAAGTTTCCATGGCATGGTCAAAAGGACTCCCTTCACACGCAAATTTTCTGCTATAATTTACATAAGCACAAACGAAAAGACGATTTTATAGGGATATATTTTTCAACAAATATCCTTTTAAAATTATATCAGATTCCATTGGTTTGTCAAGAGGGGACGAAAGGAAAGCGAAAGTGTTTTGGAATCTTCCTAAAAAGCAGTTGAAAAGTAGCTTGCTATTTCACAGGAAAGTCAGTACAATATGCACATGATTTATAAACAAATAGAGAAAGGGCGGTTTCTATCCCGGCCCAACCGGTTTTTGGCGCTTGTGGAGCGGATGGGAGCAATTGAAATCTGCCATGTAAAAAATACAGGCCGCTGCCGTGAATTGCTGCTCCCGGGATCGACGGTTTATCTCCAGAAAGCGACCAATCCGCTGCGCAAAACGCAGTATGATCTGATTGCTGTCCAAAAAGGGACGCGCTTGATCAATATGGATTCCGCCGCACCAAACGGTGTTTTTTATGAATGGGCAAATGCGGGACGCTTCCTGCCAAATACAGAAAAGGTATGGAAGGAGCAGACGTGGGAAGATTCCCGTCTGGATTTTTTGGTGGAAACAAAGACAAACCGCACATTGGTGGAAGTAAAAGGCGTTACATTAGAGCAGGATGGTGTGGCACGGTTTCCGGATGCACCTACGCAGCGAGGGATTAAACATATTGAAACCCTCTGCAGAGCGCATGCACAGGGGATAGATACCTGTCTGTTTTTTGTCATCCAAATGGAGGGGGTGAAATATTTTGCCCCGAATGAAGAAACCCACCCAGCTTTTGGTGCGGCACTGCGCCGCGCTGCGGCTGTGGGTGTGCGTCTGATGGCGTACGATTGCACGGTGACCCCAACGCAGATTACACTGCGTGAGCCGGTGGAAATCCGGTTATAAATGGCAGGGTTTCGTTTCTATAATAAAGAGATAAAGGAGAACAGAATGGAACTGAAACATGTCAAAGGAAATACATTTGTGCTGGAAGCGTCCGGTTTGATTCCTTGCTATCGCCTGAATGAAGAAGAAGTTATTTTGTTGGACAGCGGATATGAAACGCCAGATCGGGAAACGATTCAAACAGTGCTTTCCCAGGCGGGCTTTCGTGTTGCGGCGGTGATCGGGACGCATATTCATATGGATCACAGTGGGAATCACCGGTATTTCCGCAGCAAGGGGGCCAAAATTGTACTTCCGCTGGTGGAGGCGTCTGTTGCATCTTCTCCGCTGGCCGCAAAACTGGCATTTTTTGTTTGTTCTCCCGGACAA
>JAFOJR010000071.1 GCA_017420125.1 Oscillospiraceae bacterium
GGCTGGTGGAAAATCGTAGCTTGCTTCTTCGATTTTCCCGTCTTGCATCATTCCAGATTCATTTGCCGTTTCCGATTGGCAGAATATGTAAGTTTTTCTGCTAACCTCTTGGTGTCTCCTGCTTCCAGCACTTCGCGATAGCTTTTTAAATTTTCTTCCAGGCGCCGGATCATCTTGCAAAGTGCATCTACGTTCATGGAAAACAACTGCGTCCAGAGGGGCACGTCCAGCGCTGCCACCCGGGTGCAGTCCCGGAAACTGTTCCCCTCAAAGCCGCGGCAGGAAAACAGATCCGGATCATCGCATACGGCCACCGCCATAATATGCATCACCTGGCTTGTGTATGCGATCAACTCATCATGCTGCAAAGGCGTGGTCTCTACCACATCGCGGCAGCCCAAATACATGGCCATACGCCGGAGCAAAGCAATATGCTCCGGTGTACTTGTTTTTTCGGGCGTCAGCAAATAATGCGCACCGCGGAACATTTCCTTCTCTGCATGTGCCATCCCGCTGGTTTCCCGGCCAGCCATAGGATGTCCGCCAATAAAGTCCACTGACGCCGGGAGCACCTTCGCCGCTTCCATAACAGCTGTTTTAATGCCGCATACGTCTGTCACCAGCGAACCGGGCTTAAAATCGTCTTTATATTCCTGCAGCAATGCCACAATTCCTTGCGGGGGCGCACATAAAATGGTAACATCTGCCGTCTGGACGGCTGCTTTGATGTCTTTGGTCAGCCGATCTGCCGCCCCCCGTGCCGCCGCAATGCGCATAGTTTCGTCCGAGCGCACCGCACCAACTACTTCGTAATCCTCAAATCCGCGTAACGCCAATGCCAGGGAGCCGCCGATCAGTCCCAATCCTACAATTGTAATCTGTTTCATGCCGTGTCTCTCCTCTCAGATGCTCCGGCCCACACATTGCGCCATCGTGCGCAATTTTCCCATTAGTGCATCAAATTCCGCCGGGGTAATGGACTGTGCGCCATCACAAAGGGCATGGGTTGGATCATTGTGTACTTCAATCAGCAGCCCGTCTGCTCCGGCGGCAATGGCTGCCATGGACATCCGTTCTACCATCCAGGCTTTTCCACAGGCGTGAGAAGGATCCACCACCACCGGCAGATGGCTGACGGCTTTCACAGCCAAGATGGCACTCAAATCCAACGTATTTCGGGTAAAGGTCTCAAAGGTTCGAATCCCCCGTTCGCACAAAATCACCTGGCTGTTTCCTTCTGCCATGATATATTCCGCTGACATCAGCCATTCTTCAATGGTGGAGGACAGGCCACGCTTCAGCAATACCGGCTTTTTGGTTCGTCCCACCTGCTTGAGCAAATCAAAATTCTGCATGTTTCGTGCGCCAATCTGAATGACATCCACACATTCTTCAAAGAGGTGGATATTATCTGTTGACATAATCTCTGTGACAATGGGCATTCCTGTCAGACGCTTGGCCTCCTGCAAAAGCCGGATGCCTTCCTGTGCCAAGCCCTGGAAAGAATATGGTGACGTACGGGGTTTAAACGCACCGCCCCGCAGAGCACAAGCGCCAGAGGCTTTCACTGCTTTTGCCACTTCCACAATCTGCTCCTCACTTTCCACAGAACAAGGGCCGGCAATGATACCGATCTGGTTGCTGCCAATCTTGACGCCACCCACTTCGATTACGGTGTTATCAGGATGATATTTCCGGTTTGCTTTCTTCCAGGGTTCTGTCACTACCATTACTTTTTCCACACCCGGCAGCAATTCCAGCTTCTCTTTGTTCAGCCGGTTGGCATTGCCTTCTGCTCCCAAAATGGTGGTTTCGCTGCCTTCGCTCACCATGACCTTTACTCCGCCAGACTCCATTTCCGCGATTACCGCCTGAAGCTGTTCTTTTGCAAACCCATTTTTCATAATAACAACCATATTGCTTCCTCCTTCATTTCTTATAGCGGAAAATAAAATACGGCAGCCCCGATGGGGCTGCCGTATACGATCGCATTTTCTCGTATTACTGCATCCAAACCAAATCGGGCGCATGACAATATCCGCTATTCAGCCAATAGCGGTAAGCC
This sequence comes from Oscillospiraceae bacterium, assembly GCA_017420125.1. Taxonomy (GTDB): domain Bacteria; phylum Bacillota; class Clostridia; order Oscillospirales; family Oscillospiraceae; genus RGIG529. The sequence continues at coordinate 2,066 of JAFOJR010000071.1, forward strand.
ATATAACCGTATAACATGGTTTTGTGCAGCATGGAAAAGGACCTCGATTCTCAATGATTGCTTTTACTCTATCACTTTGTGGTGCTAAAGTCAAGACTTTTTTCCGTTCTCTCCCGGATGAGAGAAACTTGTTTTTGAGCACCACTTCTCCCTGCATAAAAAAAACGAAACGGACAAGCGGCGGTTTTCGGAAAAAGCCGCTGTCCGTTTCTTTTTTTTAGAAAGGGCCAAATAAATTTGGCTGAGGTGTGTCACTTTTCTGAATCAAAAAATCTATATGAAACCCCACGCGGGCGGCGCATGGAGTGTTAATTGGTCTGCTCCGGCAGCAAGCGGTATTCCGTCCTTGCGCCAGAGTCAGCATTTTGTGATCTTAGTATGTCAAATAATTATGAGAAAATTGTGAACGAAGATTAAATAATTTTTTAACATCTTTTTATAATTCGCTTTTTTCGGTTCATCTTTGGCTCTGCCTTTTCTTTTTCACTGCAGGCATAAGTCCACCCAAAATTTCGTACAATAAATATGAGATTTTGCTTGGAGGTACCATATGCAAATACAAAAACGCAAGCTGGCTGCCGCTTTGGCTTTATTATTCGCCGTAAATGTCCTTCTGATTTTGTTCATCCAGACTAAGCCCGCCCAAGCAGAAACCTACCGCCAGGGGGCAACCGGCCAGGTTGTCCGGACTATTCAGACAAAACTGAAAAACTGGGGATATTACAACGGCTCTGTGGACGGCATCTTTGGAAGCTCTACCACAGAAGCTGTAAGGCGATTTCAACAGAAAAACGGACTTGCAGCTGACGGAATCGTCGGCCCCGCAACATTGGAAAAGTTGGGAATGGGCTCTGCTTCCAACAATGCCGGCAGCACCCAGACCAATGACCTCTATCTGTTGGCAAAAGTTATTTCTGCCGAATCACGAGGCGAACCGTACAGCGGGCAAGTTGCCGTTGGCGCAGTTATTTTAAATCGGATCAAACACCCCTCTTTCCCCAACACCCTTTCCGGCGTGGTATATCAGCCGGGTGCCTTTACCTGTATGATGGACGGGCAAATCAATCAGCCCATTGCAGATTCAGCTTACCGAGCGGCGCAGGATGCCATGAATGGCTGGGATCCCAGCGGTGGCGCCATTTACTATTTTAACCCCAGCACTGCAACCAGCGGTTGGATCTGGAGCCGTCCCCTGCTTACAATCATTGGAAAACATCGTTTTTGTTCTTGATGGACAAGCCATAAAAATCAGCGCATCCACAATCTGATTGTGGGTGCGCTGGTGCGTTTTAAGCTTCCAAATCATTGCCGGCAGAACTTCCCCGTTCTGTCTCTTCTTCTGGCAAACGCTCTGCTTCGGAGCTTTTTCCCGATATTGTTTTCTCCTTTGGTTCTTTTTTGTCCCGTCGTGCGGTTATCCTGTGGTAGAGCAGCAGGCCCAAAGCACTGAGGCCGCCGACCGCAACAAAGGTAATCACAGCAAATAAATAGTTTTTCTCCCCTAAAGCGTTTCCGCCAATGGTGGAAGTGATAACGGAGGGCAGCCGTGCCAGGTTGGCGATCAATAAATACACCGGAAATCGAATAGGCGTTAGTCCTGCCACGTATGTCAACAAGTCCTTTGGCGTGCCCGGGATAAAAAATAAAAGAAACGTCAGAAGATGGAGCTGTCGACTGTCCTGCAAAAATTTGAGGGACTGTATTTTCTCCATAGAGAAAAAGAGCGAGACAATTTTAGTGCCCCATTTTCGCGTCATCCAAAAGACCAGTGCGCCGCCTAAAACCACGCCGATCATGCACAGGAGTGTTCCCTCCCAGAAACCGAAGGCATAACCGGCACCGATTTCCAGCGGTTCGCCGGGAATCAAAGCCACAACCACCTGCACTACCATCATTCCGATAAAGGCAAAACGGCTCCAAATCCCATGGCTGCTGACCCAAAGGCGAAACCGCTCCGGTTCTGATACGAATCGAATCATGGGGCGGCCGATAAAATAGCCTACAAAGCCGCAAAATAAAATAAAAATCCCAAGAATCAAAATGCTGACCCACCTCTTATGAGGATTCAGATCAGGTTCTTTTTGATTTGATGTATGTTCCATATTTCCCTTTCTGTCCGTTACGCCGCATAAAACGACGTCAGGAAAACTATAATATGTCCCAGTATAGCGTAATCGCCTCAAAAAGTAAAGTTGCAAGCCTAACCTTCCGTTTGTTTGATTTTCCTCGTTTCCTCGGAAGATTCCGGCTGAAATTGGCGGAACCCCCCTGCCACCCTTGACATTTTCACCGAAATTATATACAATCAAGGCATTCTTGACTATGACTAAATGTGTAAGGTGGATTGGAAATGGCGAAAGAAAAAAAACAAGTGGAGCGTATTACAGCACGGGACGCTGACTTTGCGCAGTGGTATACGGATGTTGTCACAAAGGCTGAACTGATTGACTATTCTGGCATCAAAGGAATGTTCGTTCTGCGGCCATATGCTTATGCACTGTGGGAAAACATCCAAAAAGAACTGGACACGCAGTTTAAAGCACTTGGGCATGAAAATGTTTGCATGCCTCTGCTGATCCCGGAATCTCTGCTCCAAAAAGAAAAAGATCATGTAGAAGGTTTTGCCCCGGAAGTTGCTTGGGTTACCCATGGCGGCAGCGAACCTCTCCAGGAACGGCTTTGCGTTCGCCCCACGTCCGAAACCTTGTTTTGTGAACACTGGGCTCATGTGGTTCATTCCTGGCGCGATCTTCCCAAATTGTATAATCAGTGGGTCAGCGTGATCCGTTGGGAAAAAACTTCTCGTCCTTTTTTGCGTCACCGGGAATTTTTGTGGCAAGAAGGCCATACCATCCATGCCACACAGGAAGAAGCAATGGCGGAAACAGAACAAATGCTGGAAGTCTACGCTAACTTTTGTGAAAATTATTTGGCAATGCCTGTTGTGCGCGGTGAAAAAACGGAAAAGGAAAAATTTGCCGGAGCAGAAAAGACATATACCATTGAATGTATGATGCATGACCGAAAGGCATTGCAAAGCGGTACTTCCCACTATTTTGGCGACGGCTTTGCAAAAGCATTTGACATTACATTTTCCAATAAAAACAATCAGCTGCAGCATCCGTTTGAAACCTCTTGGGGGCTGTCTACCCGCATTATCGGCGGTATCATTATGACCCATGGGGATGACAATGGTTTAATCCTGCCGCCGAAAGTGGCACCCATTCAGGTAATTGTCACTCCCATTGCCCAACACAAGCCCGGCGTCATTGAGGCTGCGGAGTCCATTTGCAGTCGGCTGAAGGCCATCGGTATCCGCACCAAAGCAGATTTATCTGACCAGAGTCCTGGTTGGAAATTTGCCGAATATGAAATGAAGGGAGTCCCCCTTCGGATCGAAATTGGCCCTAAAGATTTGGAACAGGCGCAATGCGTACTGGTTCGGCGTGACAACGGTGCAAAAGAGTTTATCACATTAGATGCTTTGGAAACACAGGTTCCCATCGCGTTGGACGCCATTCACGACGGTTTGTTCCAGAAGGCAAAGAAAAATCTGGAAGAAAACACGTTTGCTGCAACTACAATGGAAGAAGCTAAGCAGATCATCGAAACAAAAGGCGGCTTTATCAAAACCATGTGGTGCGGCGATCTGGAATGTGAATTGAAAATGAAAGAAGAAGTGGGGGTTTCTTCCCGCTGTATTCCATTCAAGCAAGAGGAAATTTCTGACGTCTGCCCCTGCTGCGGCAAGCCTGCCAAGAAAATGGTTTATTGGGGCGTAGCGTATTAAACCATGATTCATTATAAAAAAAGAAAAGCAGAAGAATTTCTTCTGCTTCTCTTTTTTACTCTCAATTCATATATAAAAATAAGAACCAATTCAAACAAATGAATTGGTTCTCAAGTGTTGGCACTACCTATTTTCCCGGGCCGTCTCCAGCCAAGTATCGTGAGCGCAGATGAGCTTAACTTCCGTGTTCGGGATGGGAACGGGTGGACCCTCACCGCAATCAGCACCAACTATTCACTTTTCAGAAAGAAAAGTAAGCAAAAGAAACAGATTCCTCTTTCTTCTCCTTACCGTTCTTTCAACGGTAATCATCATACCATATCCTGCCCCGAAAAGCAAGCTTTTTTTGGTGACCCGTAGGAGAGTCGAACTCCTGATTGCGGCGTGAGAGGCCGCCGTCTTGACCACTTGACCAACGGGCCACTTCGAAGTCCTTCCTGTACCCTTTCGGGTGAACCATTCGTCCACCCGAAAGCGTACCTCTGGTACACCTTCAGGGACTCGAACCCTGGACACCCTGATTAAGAGTCAGGTGCTCTACCAACTGAGCTAAAGGTGCATATTCCTTTGGGCCGCACCCACCATTTCCCTGCACCTTCAAAACCGAACAATGACTCCAAAACAATCAACGCAATCGCCTGCATTCCTTCTCGCGTAAGGTCAAGCCCTCGGCTTATTAGTATCGGTCAGCTGCATGCATTACTGCACTTCCACCTCCGACCTATCAACCATGTAGTCTACATGGAGCCTTACCCCTCCCGAAGGAGGATGAGAGATCTTATCTTAGGGAGAGTTTCAC
>JAFOJR010000072.1 GCA_017420125.1 Oscillospiraceae bacterium
GAATGATGGTTTCCACCACGCGTTCCGGTTCTTTCCGACGAAGGAAGAAAAAGTCCGGATTTTGATTGGACAGCTCCGGCAGTTCTCCCTGGTTGACCGCGTGAGCGTTGCGCACGATGGCGCTTTGAAGGGACTGGCGGAAAATCTCTGTCAGCCGCACTTCTGGTACGACATGGCTGCGCCGCAGGTCTGACAGGACATTCCCCGGCCCCACGGACGGAAGCTGGTCCGGGTCTCCCACCAAAATCAGGCGGCATGTCTCCGGCATGGCCCGCAGCAGTGCATGAAACAAAGGAAGATCCACCATGGAGGTTTCGTCCACGATGATGGCGTCGGCAGATAAAGGATCGGTTTCGTTTTTGGAAAATTCCGTCCGCTTTTTCCCGGTGCCGAATTTTGCTTCCAGCAGCCGGTGGATGGTTACGGCGTCTCGGCCGCAGACTTCTCCAAGCCGATTTGCGGCGCGGCCAGTGGGAGCAGACAAAATGGTTTTCAATTCCAGAGAGTCAAATAAGGCAAGAATTCCCCGTACGGTAGTGGTTTTTCCTGTGCCGGGGCCGCCGGTAAGCAGCATCATCCGGCTGGAAGCAGCAGTAAGCACTGCGTGTCGCTGCTCCGGTGCATATGTAATACCTTGTATTTTCTGCACGTCCTGCAGCAATGCGTCCAGGTGAGAGGCAACCGGGGCGGGCTGTGCAATCAACTGGCAAACCCGCTGCGCCACGTCATATTCTGCTGCATACAGCTCCGTCAGGTAGCACGCTTCTGTTTTGCCAACAGGGTCATAGATCACTTCACCGCGGGCAATCAAGGCATCCAGATCGATCTCGATTTGCTCCTGCTCCACACCGATGAGAGCGGCTGTTGCATCCACTAATTTTTGTCTGGGCAAAAAGCTGTGGCCATTACCGGCGTTGTGGGCCAGTTCAAATAAGATACCGGCGTCCACCCGTTCCGGTGCCTGAGCATTCAGGCCCAGTTGCAGCGCTAAGGCATCTACCGTGGGGAAATCCACCTGGAAAGCTTCGCCGGACAGCAGATAGGGATTTGATTTCAGAGCTGCCAGCGCGGCATCGCCAAATTGGCGGTAGAGTTGCATGGCCAGTGGAAGTGGCAAATTGTGCTGCGCCAAAAAGTCCAGTAGACGCCGGATACCGGTTTGAGATAAAAAGGCATTGGAAATATCCTGTGCCCGCTTTGGAGTAATGCCTTTAATCTGTGTAAGCCGTTGAGGGGTTTCTTCAATGACGGCCAGGGTTTCCGTACCGAAAAGCGTCACCATCCGTTTGGCAGTGGCCGGGCCGACACCTTTAATCACCCCGGAGGACAGGTAAGCCAAAATGGCGGCTTCTTCCGAGGGAAGTTTGCGTTCAGTATATTCTGCCTGAAGCTGTGTGCCGTATGTAGGATGGTTGACCCAGCGGCCCCGGATCAAAAGTTGCTCTCCCGGAGCGATGGTGGGCATGCACCCCACTACGATGTGATCCATTCCCTCAGCTTCCAGCTGGAGAACCGTATATCCGTTTTCCTCATTTTGAAAAATTAAGGTGCGAACGGTACCTGTCAATTCGATTTCCCCTTTGCTTTGATCGGTCATTCTCGCACCTCCTTGATTGGGTTACTTTATACAGGGTTCAGATTGTGCCGGGGCAATGAATGGAATCAGCTTGTTTCGGGGACAGCACCGTAGAGCGGGATATTTCCGAAGCAGTTCTGACACGATTTTTTGTCCTTGTTCATCCAATCCATCATCAACCAAGATGATATTGGCGGGATGAATCTGCTTTTGCAATTGCGAAAAGAGAATGTGCAGTGACTTGCCATCTCCCTGCACAGAAAAAAATACCAAGAGCGGAGCGTCTTGCTCTGATGCTGACAAGGGGCCGGTGTGAGCGAGAGAAAACAAAATGGCGCCGATTCCCACTGCCGCAAAAAAGGCCAAACATCCATCCAAAAGAATTTGCATATTCGGTCCACCTCCTATACTTATACTGTATGGAAAGGAACCAAAAAGGTGCTTTTGGTCTTGTACATGGCGCGGCACCAAACAAAGGGTCCGCTCTATAACACAGCTTTTAAATATTGACCGGTGTAAGAGGTTTCACAACGGGCCACTGCCTCCGGCGTGCCGGTGCAGACCACATAGCCACCGCCGTTTCCCCCCTCCGGGCCCAAATCAATCAAATAGTCTGCCGTTTTAATGACATCCAGATTGTGTTCGATAACCACCACGGTATTTCCGGCGGTGACAAGGCGCTGCAAGACCTCGAGCAGCATCTGTA
>JAFOJR010000073.1 GCA_017420125.1 Oscillospiraceae bacterium
AAGATCCCTGTTCTGCCTGTGGACGCTCGTCCATCGAATTTTCTGCCGCACCTCCGCCAGGCATTATATGCAATGCCGCACTCTCTGTTCGCCAAAAAGTGCCCAAAATTCCGTTGATAAATGAAGTTACTTCTTTGGGTTCATACGATTTGGAAAGTTCCACTGCTTCATTAATTGCAGCAGCTGGTGGGATTTCCGGCATATATAACAATTCATACATTGCAACCCGCATAATCGCTGCCGCAATGCGGGATATTCTGGAAAAATGCCAGCCCACTGCATATTTCTCGATATAAGCATCCAACTCTGCGCCATGTTCCCCCACGCCGCAGACAAGCCGGCGAATATAACTTTCCTGATTCTGATCGGGAAATTCCGCATACAGAGACTCTTCCTCCGCAAGGCTTTGAAAAACCTCCGGTTTCAGCCTTTTGTCCAAGTGAGCTTGTGCACTTTCCTCTGAAAAACCCAATTCAAATGCAAAGTGAATGGCAATCTCCCGTGCAACCGTTCTTGTCATAATATTCCTCCATCCAGCAACGCGCCGGCGCGTTTTCATACTGTTTATTCATTATATACAGTTTATTCAAAAAAAGAAACCCCTTGTTTCCATCAAAGGGTTTACTTTGTGAAAAATATCCATTTTTCATGTGGATTTTTCATTCATCTGTTTTTCCAGCAGGAGTTGTAAGTGCCGCCTTCTAAAATGCGCCTCAACACTTCCCTAATTTCTTTTCCCGGAACGCTGTTTTTGTTCCTTTGGAAACAAAATACCGCTCACATGTACATTCACCGCACGGACAGTCAAACTCGCCATCGCCTCCAAGCCATTGGTCACTGCTTCCTGTACCTGCTTTGCAACTTCTTGGATCGGAAATCCATAGGCAATCAGTATCGCCACATCAATCGTGGCTTCATTTTCTTCTAAACGGACTTTAATACCCTTTCCTGCATTTCTCTTGCCCAGAAGCTCCGCGATGTCGCTTCCTAAGTTAGCAGACAGGCTGCAACCTTCTACTTCCGTAGCAGACACTGCTGCAATGGTCGCAATCACATCCTCTGAAATCTGGATGCTTCCGCCTTCCTCTGCTTGGAAAATGTATTCTCTTCCTTCCCCCATCGACATAATACTCCTTTCAACAGCCATTACAGGACCCTCTGCAAAGCTGTATTTTTCATTATGTACCTTTGATTTTTTATTGTAGCATAAACCACTGTAAAATACAAGTAAGTGATTCTGCTAAATTCGTTTGAAAAGAATGCCGCATGCTGATCCAGTAAAATAACATCTTGCTTTTTGCAACATCTGCGATTATACTAAAAATATCATTTTAGGGCAGAGAAGAATTTCTGTTTTCTTTATTCTGTCCCACCAAAGGAGAGGTGCATTATGTTGAATAAAAAAGTAACGGATCTACTCAATAATCAGGTAAACAAAGAGTTGTATTCTGCCTATCTCTATCTGGACTTTGCAAACTTTTATGCAGATGAAGGCCTGAACGGTTTTGCAAACTGGTATCAGA
>JAFOJR010000074.1 GCA_017420125.1 Oscillospiraceae bacterium
AACAGGTAAAGTCTTTTGGCTGACCGTCTTTTAACAGAAGGCAGGGAATAAAATCCGCCTGTTCGATTCGAGCCAGCAGGCGGCGCAAAACAGCAGCAAGTGTCTCCGGTTCCACCTGGCACAGGCGGGCGTCCACATCGCCTGCTGCCTGATAGGCAACTTCTCTGCACAGCAAAGGAGAAAGACCGCTGAAGGAATGCAGCAGCCCATCTGCGATTTTCTGCTCTGGCGGCAGGCATTCCAGCAAATGTTTTTGCTCCGCTTCTGTCATCTGCATCGGGTTTTCCTTTTCCTGGGCCGGCGGCAGGTGGTAAAACAACCCCGGCAGTACCTGCCGTTTGGCTGACATTTCCATATCCACCCGGTGCAGGCAGTCCACAATCCGCCCCTCGCTGTCTGTCAGAATCAAATTGGAATGGCGGCCCATGGCCTCCAGGATCAAATGTTTTTCCTGATATTCCCCCAGCTCGTCCATTGCCTGGATGGTAAGCATTACCACCCGCTCCATGGACGGCTGCACCAAATTGGTGATTCGTCCTCCTGCCAAATGCTTTCGCAGCAGCATACACAGCATTGGCGGGGCAGGAGGATTTTCTATTTCCATCTTTGTCATCTGGATGCGGGGCCGGGCAGGATTGCTGGACAAAAGCAGTCTTCCCCCACCGGACCGGCCGCGCAGTAAAAAGACAATTTCCTCCCGGCTGGGCTGGTAAATTTTGTCAATCCGCGCGCCCACAATTTCCTGAGATAATTCACAGACCACAGCCCGAAGGCAGACAGCATCTAACGGCATATTTCTGCCTCCTTATATACTTCATCGGCAGCCATCACCCGGTCAAATAATTCGCACAGCCGCTCCCGCCGGCCATTTAAATACAACCAGCCGAACAGCGCTTCCAGACCGGTCGCCGTCCGATATTCCTCCCGTGTGGCATGTTGGGGCACAGCGGCAAAATGAGCGTTTCGCCCTCTGCGGAATACATTTTCTTCCTCTTCCGTCAAAAGCGGAAGAATCTGCCCGGCCGCACGAGCCTGCGCCGGCGCGGATACATAAGAAATTGTCGCTTGGTGAAGCTTTTTTGAGGTAGGCACCCCATGGGTGCACAAATAGCTGCGCACCATCAACTCATACACTGCATCCCCCAAATGGGCCAAAGCCAAATTACTCATTCCCAAAATTTCATCGGGAGGTACTTGCAACTGAAAATAATCCATACTGTTTCTTTTCTTCTCCTGTGCTTTTCTCATTCCGTGTTCCCGTTTGTCTTGGTCCTGCAAACGGAAACTGTCCCTTTGCCGGACAGTTCCAGTATACTATACTCCCGCCGGGGAAACAACGGGAATCTTTTTCTTCCCCGAAACATGTCATGTCTCCGCCCATTCATTCAGCAGGCCGGACAAAGACGCGCCCAACAGTCGGGCTGTCCCCAAAGCCTCCTGCAGCGCGTTTCCGTGTGAGCCGATTTCAATCAATAGAGAGCCGGTGGAAAGCTGTTGATTATAGCGGGACGTCCGCAGCGACATGGGCCGTGCCAAAGTGGGATAGTCCGCATTCAATCGCTTTTGCAGCCAAATGGCAAAGCGGACATTTTCTTTCCAGTTGGGATGCGGCAATCCGCCGTCATCGCTGCCCAAAACGATCATCATCTGTGCCACTTGCTGGCCGTTGACATTGGTCACCGGTTTATAAACGGTTCCGTCTGAACCAACCAGTGCGTCCCGGTGGATATCCAGCACCACCCGAATGGAAGGATATTGTTCCAAATAGGAGCGGACCGCCTTGACAGAGCGTTCATAAGACCCTTTATAAGAAGGATAATCATATAATGTTGTGTCGTGAATGACCGAAACGCCGTTTTCCGTCAGCGCTTTTTCCAATTCATTCCCCACCCGCACCACATTATAATTGATATCGGTGGTGCGGGCTTCGCCGGTGGCCGTATATTGATCCTCTCCTTCCGAGTGATATGCTTCACTCCCGTGGGTATGCATAATCAATACCTGCGGCCCGCCCTCGTCTTTGTTCAGGTGCAGATCCGGTCTTGTCCGGGACAGTTCCGCCACGTTGACCCTTTGGCTGGTACGATTAAAAATGTAAACGCCGTCTGCCTGATCATAATTGGTAGAGACAATCGGCTGCAAAGTTTTCGCAATTACCTCTGCATTGGAAGTGGGCGCCGGGGTGGGCGAAGGACTGGTTTCCGGCACAGGGGAAGGCGCCTGTTCCGGCAGCGCAGACGCCGCGGGCGGCGGCGTTTTCTCTGCTGCCATGCGGGCAGAAACAGCTGCTTCGCCGGCTTGCAGCACAGCCGATTGTGACAATACCATCCTCTCCCAGCGGTTCATCTGTCTGCTGAATACGCCTTCCGGCACATACCCCAGCTCCATCCGCAAAAGGGTTTTGGAAAAAGCCGTTCGGTCCACCAGTTTTGCCCCATATGTTTCCAGGCGCCCGCCATGTGCGGCATATGCCAGAAGAGCCGCCGCCAAAAGAACCAAAAAACCTGCCCCTGTGCGGCGCACATGCCGTCCAGCCTTTCGTTCCCAATCCGTTGGATGCGTCCTTTGTTTCTTCATTTTTATCCTTTCCTTTCGGCTGGCCGCCCCGAAACGGCCTTCGGGGCACAAGCCTTGATAAAACAGCGTATGCGGGTCTTCCCCGGAATATGAGCCTGTCCCATGGTTCCTCTTCATTTTAATCCTTCTTCTGTGGGTTTTTTGTTGGTTTTTCTCCCGGCTTCGGCACTGCGCAAAAACAAAGGGCAGGAACCCGGATTCAGGTTCCTGCCCTTTGTTTTTTGTTCAGAATGAAACGATTGTTTTTCCGGCTGCGCTATGGTATGATATGCTACACCATTCCTTTCCAAAGCGAATGAAGCACTGTTTTCTCCACAAAATCCAGTCCAGAAACGGAGGATCGTTCCCATGATCTCATTTGAAAGCGATTATATTGAAGGGGCACATCCCCGCATCCTGCAGCGGCTGACGGAAAGCAATCTGGAACAGCTGCCCGGTTACGGCACCGACTTATACTGCGCCAGCGCCCGGAAGCGGATCAAAGCCGCGTGCGCCTGTCCTGACGGCGCAGTTCATTTTCTGGTTGGCGGCACGCAAACCAATCTCGTGGTCATTGCCGCGCTGCTCCAAAGCTACGAAGGCGTCATCGCTGCAAAAACCGGCCATATCAATGTTCATGAGGCAGGCGCCATCGAATATACCGGCCATAAAGTTTTGGAACTTCCCCAGCATGCCGGGAAACTTTCTCCGTCCGAGCTTCTGGCCTATTTACAGGCGTTCTATCAGGATGAAACGCACCCGCATATGGTATTTCCCGGGATGGTTTATATTTCTCATCCCACAGAATACGGCACGCTGTACACGAAGGAAGAATTGACGGAGCTGTCCAATATCTGCCGCGCCTATGAAATTCCTTTGTTTCTGGATGGTGCCCGCCTGGGCTATGGCCTGGCCAGCCTGCAGACAGATGTCACTCTTTCGGACATTGCCGCTCTTTGCGACGTGTTTTCCATCGGCGGGACCAAGGTGGGCGCCCTCTGCGGCGAAGCCGTCGTGTTCCCCGGCAGAAACGCCCCGCTTCATTTTCTCACCATTGCAAAACAGCACGGGGCACTGTTGGCCAAAGGACGCCTGCTGGGCATTCAGTTTGACACTTTGTTCACCGACCGCCTTTATTGGAAAATCAGCCGTCACGCCATCGAAATGGCAGAGCAGCTCAAACAGATCTTCCGGGAGAAAAACTATCCCTTCTATCTGGAAACACCAACCAATCAGCAATTTATCCTGTTGGAAAACCGTCAGATGGAAAATCTGAAACAGAAAGTGGGTTTCAGCTTCTGGCAGACAGCAGGAGAACGGCACACAGTGGTCCGCTTTGCCACCAGCTGGGCCACAAAGCAAGAAGACATGGACCTTCTTCGGACGCTTTTATCGTCCGTTTAATATGTTTTTACCTGCAGAAAGGGGTTGTTTTCCCTACATGGAAAACAACCCCTTTTTGACATCTTGCGGCCGTTCTCCGGAGCGGCTGAATCTATCATTCCGCAAACGGCGCAGCAATACAGGCAAAATTTTTCTGCCGCAGCACTTGATCCAGCGTTTCCATCACGTCTTCCATCAACGCTCCCAGAGAAAGATTCTGTACGCCGGCAATGTAGTTTTCACATTTGTTAATGGGAATCAAAATCCGTATGGCATCCGCCTGTCCCACAGCCAAAGCCATGGCAGGCGTTACCTCTCCAAACAGGGAATCCGCTATTACAATGCCGATGGGGCCAATGATCACATCTGCTTTTCGGCAAGCCACAACCGTGGGATTTTCACCGGACGCCGCCTGGTGCGCCCCTGCCTTTTTCATCACGGCCGCAGCGGTGGCGTTTGTACCGACTGCCATAATATGCGCCTCGGGGAAACGATCTGAAACAGAACGTACCAGCTGGCCGCCCAGGCGGCCGCCTTGTCCGTCAATAATCAAAATATTCATAAAAACCGCTCCTTGCTCTGTCCGGCTTTGCCAGATGAAAAATTTTTCTCATATTTACCACGCTGAGACAATATTAATTAATAATAGTATTATCACACAAACCACACCGTCGTGCAAGCCCGTCCTGTTTCCGGGTTCCATATGTACAGCGGGGAGGAGCCGGCAAAGACATGCAAAGCCGGTCTCATATGCCGGTGGCCGTTTCTCCGTCCTGCGACAGGTTTCCGGACAGAAAATTTGTGATAATTATGCAGTTTTTATAATAATTATTCGAATAAACGCAGATTGGCAATCCGGGCAGGTCTGCGCGAGCCATCGCTTGCGCAGAGTGCAAAACAGATGTCCGAATTCGCAAAACGGCTCCCGGAAGCCGTTTTCTTCTTTCCCCAGCCAGATAAAAACAGCTGCAAACAGCCCTCTTTCAGTTTTTCTTTTCTCTTCCTTTATGCTTTCAAAATGTCATAGGAATGTCATATACTATCATTGAAATTAATCAAAGCTTATGTTATCATTAAGAAGCGCCACAGTGTTTCGCGTAAGAAGCCGAAACCATACAATCATATGCGTAAATCAAGCCAAATAGGAGGAAGAAAAATGAAACGGCGAACTTTCAAAAAAGTGTTCAGCGTTCTCTTGCTTCTCGCCATGTGCCTTACTATGCTGCCCAGCATAGCCTCGGCGACAGTGGGGCAGGAACCTGCACACACCAAAAAGGTTACGCAAAATGCAGACGGTACCTATACCATTGCATTGGACGTAACCGGTGACTCTGAAAAGAAAATTCAAAAAGCAAACGTCATTGTTGTGTTGGATGCATCCAACAGTATGTATTCCAATAACGCTGGCACCACCAGTGTGGAATATACTGCTTCGAATGCTACTGCCGCGAACGGTATGTACGGCACGCTGGCGGAAGAACCGAATCTGAATAGCGATGAGG
>JAFOJR010000075.1 GCA_017420125.1 Oscillospiraceae bacterium
CATTCTTCCTGCTGATCGAAAATCAGGTCGTCCACATCCTGCACCACCGGCTTTTCCTCTTTGCCCCAAAGCGTCCAACGATACATCCCCATACCCCTTTCTCCGTTGCAGTATCACAGTTTCTTCATTTGCGGCAGATTCTTCGTCCTGCTTGATGCCGCATACAGATTAGTATATGCGGAAGGAGAAAAAAGATGACAACCCGCGGCACGCGGCGCACGGAAAAAGCGCGTGGGCCGGGGGGAGAAGCATAAAGTTTCTCCCTTTTTCTTGCAATTGGAGAGCGCATATGCTATGATGAAAAACAATTTCTTTGTCAAAATTTGTATGGGAGGAAGCGGCAAATGCAGCGTTTGGAAGAGAGAATCCGGCGGGAGGGAAAGGTGAAGGCAGACGGCGTTCTGAAAGTGGACAGCTTTCTCAATCACCAGATGGACATGGCCTTTTTGGGAGAACTGGCGCAGGAATTTTATCGTCTGTTTGGCGACTGCGGCGTGACAAAAATCCTGACCATTGAAGCCTCCGGCATCGGGATTGCCTGCATGACGGCCCAGGCCTTCGGCGTTCCCGCTCTCTTTGCCAAGAAGACCAAAACGAAAAATATCGCCGGCGAGGTGTATACCAGCCAGGTGGCCTCTTTTACCCACGGCGTTTCGTATGATATCATGGTTTCAAAAGAGTTTCTCCGCCCCGGGGACCGGGTGCTGATGATCGACGACTTTCTGGCCAACGGAAATGCGCTTTTGGGACTTGCGGAACTGGTGAAGAACGCCGGAGCCGGGCTGATTGGCGCCGGCATTGTGATCGAGAAAACGTTCCAGCCCGGCGGAGAAAAGCTCCGCCGTCAGGGGATTCGGGTGGAATCTCTTGCCCGCATCCGTTCGATGAGCGTGGAGCGGGGCGTGGAATTTTATTAAAACGGGTCGGCCCCCGGCAGAAATTTGGAAACGGGAAGACAAATGGTTCATTCCGCCTGCGGCAGCGAATCCACCCCTGCTCCCACGGACGGAGAAACAGAAGATCTGTTTGATGGAAAAGCTTTGGCGCACCCCTGCTTTCGGCGGGGGTGCGTTTTTTCTCCGGAGCGGGAGTGGAGGAGAGAACCTGCTGCCGCCAAGGTCTTCGTCCTCCATTCTTTTCGCATACATTGTTCCCGCTGAGAATCAGAGATTTTGGTTGTCTGTCCGCCGTTTCCGGGGCTGGCAAGAAGAAAAACTTTATGCTATAATAAAACAAAAAAAGCAGTGGAGGATATGCACGATGTATCTTAACCAGAAAATTTATCTGGCACTGGCAGGCGACCAGCGCATAGAACTGCCCCTTAATATGTGCAATCGGCACGGGCTCATTACCGGCGCCAGCGGCACCGGCAAGACCATTACCATGAAGGTGATGGCAGAGTCTTTTTCCGACGCCGGCGTACCGGTTTTCCTTTGCGACGTCAAAGGCGATGTTTCCGGACTCTGCGTTCCCGGGGCCCAGTCGGAAGGCATGGAAAAGCGCATTGACCGGTTCGGCATTCGGGACAGCTTTACGTATAAAAGTTATCCCGTCTGCTTTTGGGATGTTTACGGTGCGGGGGGCCATCCGGTCCGCACCACGGTTTCCGATATGGGACCGGAATTGCTTTCCCGCATTTTGGGCCTGACGCCCGCCCAGGAGGGCATTCTCAATATTGTCTTTAAAATCGCCGATGACAAGGGCCTGATGCTCATCGATCTGAAAGATCTGCGGGCGCTTTTGGCACATGTGAATGACCACCGCAGCGAATATCTTACCACCTATGGCAACATCACTTCCGTCAGCGTGAGCAGCATCCTGCGGGCGCTGCTGCCGCTGGAAGAGCAGGGGGGGGACCTGTTTTTCGGCGAACCGGCCCTTGAGATTCAGGACTGGATCCGAACGGACGCGGAGGGACACGGCATGATCAACCTGTTGGACTGCGTTCGATTGGTGCAGAATCCGACCCTGTATGCCA
Source organism: Oscillospiraceae bacterium (assembly GCA_017420125.1). GTDB lineage: Bacteria > Bacillota > Clostridia > Oscillospirales > Oscillospiraceae > RGIG529. Next base: position 1,979 of record JAFOJR010000075.1, read on the forward strand.
TTTTCCTGCTGTGGATGATTTCCGAGCTGTTTGAACAATTGCCCGAGGTGGGCGACCCGGAAAAGCCCAAACTGGTGTTTTTCTTTGACGAAGCCCATATGCTGTTCACGGACGCGCCCAAGCCGCTGGTCCAGAAGATCGCGCAGGCGGTGAAGCTGATCCGTTCCAAGGGCGTGGGAATCTATTTTGTCACCCAGAATCCGTCTGATATTCCCGATACTGTCCTGGCCCAGCTGTCCAACCGGGTGCAGCACGCGCTGCGGGCATACACCCCGGCAGAGCAGAAAGCCGTTCGTGCGGCGGCCCAGGCGTTTCGGCCCAACCCGGCGTTTAAAACCGAAGACGTGATCTCGGAACTGGGCGTGGGGGAAGCGCTGGTTTCCGTATTGGATGAAGAAGGGGTGCCCGGCGTGGTGCAGCGCGCGGGGATTCTCTGTCCCCAAAGCCTGATGGGGCCCGCCGATGACGCCTCCCGCCAGGCCGCCTTGCAGGCCGACCGCATGGAGCGCTATGACAGGGCGGTGGACAATGAATCGGCCTATGAGATTCTGGAAGCCCAAAAGAGCCAGGAAGAGGAAGCGGCACGGCTGGACAGGGAATGGGCCGCCTACGAAGCGGAAAAGGCGAAGTTTGAAAAAGAAAAGCAGAAGCTGCAGGAAAAGGAAGCGGCCGCGGCCCAGAAACGCAGAGAACGGGAAGAAGCCGCGGCGGACAAGCGGGCCCAGAAACGCCGGGCGAAAATTGAATCCCAGCTGATCAGCGCCGGCGGGCAGATTTTGCGCCGCGGCCTGCTGGGCGCGTTAAAGCGAAGATAAATTTCATCAGAATCATCATAAAAAGGGAGCGGCAGATGCGATCTGCCGCTCAAACTTTAGAGAAAACATATCTCGGCCTGCAAACGTGGAAATCATCCGCCGCCGGTGGACGGTTTCCGCGCTGCAGCGGACCGCAGCCCTTTTGCCTGAAAAGGCGATGCCTTTTCAGGCGGCTTGAGGCCGTCTCAGACGCGAGGCGGCCTTTCTTCGCGGCGCATGTGAAACGCGCCGCCATTTTTCAACTATCAGCCGGCCGCTTCTTCCTGCTTGCGAAACGCATTGGGCGAAACGCCGTACTGCTGTTTGAACACCCGGCAAAAATATCCTGCGCTTTCAAACCCAACTGTCTCTGAAATGCGCGATACCGTGTCTGTCGTGGACGCCAGACGTTCCCTGGCCCGGCGCAGACGGTATTCATTTAAGTAGCGCACCGGCGTTGTGTGCAGACCGACACGAAAACAGCGGAGTGCTTCGCTGTGGCTGATACTGGCCGCTTTTGCTATGTCACGCAGGGAAATCCGCTCTCCATAATGTTCAGAAATGTATGCTGTCATCTTATGCAGTCTTGCCTGCAGCAGCTTCTCTTTCCGCTGTTCTGCCCTGCCGGAACGCCGCTGGATCTGCTGCGTCTGCGCGACAATCTCCTCCCAGACCTTCCCGATCAAATTGCGAATTTGAAGCTCCTTCCGCACATCATCCGATGTTGCGCACGCATACGCCTGCTGCATCAGCGGCACTTCCGGAGCCACCGGCGTTTGACCTCCGCGGAACACGATATACGGACAGGCGGCTGCCAAAACCGGCAAAACGCTCTTCTCAAAAATGACGGATGTTTTCGAGGCAATAAACTCCGGCGCAAAGTCGAAACAGACCATTTTAACATGCCCGTCCGGTTCAAACTGATGGAATGTGCCGCTGTTGAGAAACAGCCCCTCTCCAACATGCAGGTCAAACTGTTCCGCCCCCAAAGTGCACTGCACCGTTCCGGAAATGACCCAAGCCAATTCCAATTCCCTGTGCCAGTGCAGTTCCACAAGGGTTGGCATTTGTGAAGCGTTCAGTTCAACATAAAAATACTCAAATGGATGCTCGCTGGTGCCATACGGAAGCAAGGACCGCAGTGTCTCATCCATAGGAAGCGTTTGAAAGCGAATGGCAATCACCACCTCTGTCGTTTTGGTGATATTGCCTTCCGTGTCCAGATCTACAATGACGTAAGAGGAGATCTGCATCGGCTCCCTGTCGTGGATGTTGGGCTTGTCCTTGTAGCTCTCTTTTTCTCCCTTGTCAAAGGGAAAGCCGCTGTCATCGG
>JAFOJR010000076.1 GCA_017420125.1 Oscillospiraceae bacterium
CCGGGGCCGCTGACGATGGTGCTGTATCGGCGCAATATTGTACCGGATGTAGTTACGGCAGGCTTGGATACCGTTGCTGTGCGCTGTCCCAGTCATCCCGTGGCCAGAGAGCTGATTCGCCAGGCAGGCGTTCCGTTGGCTGCACCTTCGGCAAACCGCTCCGGCAGGCCAAGTCCCACGCGTTTTTCGCACGTGATGGAAGATATGAACGGACGTGTAGAGGGGATCATAGATGGAGGAGATTGCACAGTGGGCGTAGAATCTACCATTGTGGATTTGACAGAAGACAAGCCCCGGCTTCTTCGTCCGGGAGGTATTTCACTGGAACAGCTTCAGGAAGTGCTTGGTGAGGTGAAAGTTGACAAGTCTATTTTGCGCCAAATGGCGCAAGGTGAAAAACCGAAAGCACCGGGGATGCAATATCGCCACTATGCACCAAAGGCTCCGGTAACCGTGCTGCATGGAGCCCCAATCGATACAGCTCTCTGGATTTTCGACCGGGCGCATCAAAAGCAGACAGGAGTGCTTTGCTTTTCGGAATATATTACTTCTTTTCCGGAGGCGACTGTGTTTCCTTTGGGAAAGAAAGATGATCCGGAAGAACAGGGAAGGATGCTGTTTCATGCACTGCGCCAGTTTGATCAAATGGGAGTCACACAAATTTATGCGCAATGCCCGGAAGAAACGGGCGTTGGATTTGCAGTGGCAAACCGATTGCAAAAAGCCGCTGGCTTTCATGTGGAGACAGTGCACAGGATGATAAAAAAAACGGCAATTTTCGGTATCACAGGCGGAAGCGGAGCAGGAAAAACCAGTGCTTTGAAAACACTTGCCAATATGGGCGCCTATGTGATTGACTGCGATGCAGTATACCACACGCTTTTGGGGGAGAGCCGGGCGCTGCGGGAAGCGCTTTTACAGCAGTTTGGCGATATTTTAAACGAACAGGGCGGCATCGATCGCAAGAAATTGGGCCGAATTGTATTTGATGATCAAGATGCGCTTTTGCAGTTAAATGCCATTACCCACCACTTTGTGGTGGAAGAAGTGGATCGGCAGTTAAAACAAGTGGAACAACAAGGGTATCCCATCGCGGCGATTGACGGCATTGCCCTGATGGAAAGCGGACTTTCCAGCCGCTGCCACCGTGTGGTTGGTGTGATTGCGCCGGAAAAGCTGCGGGTGCAGCGCTTGATGCGGAGAGAAGGAATTAGTGAAGAATATGCCCTTCTGCGGATTCGAGCGCAAAAATCTGAGGATTATTTCCGCCAAAATTGTGATGCGGTTTTGGAAAGTATCAATGATGATCTCACCGCATTTACGCAAACGGCAATTGCCTTATGGGTCCGATTACTCAATGAAATCAGAAAGGAAGAACAGATATGAGCGAAAAAACAGCAGGAGAAGCATTGCGGGAATCCCTGTTTTACACACCGAAAAATGGATTTGACACTTGTGCCGAGGAAGATGTGCAGGCGAGCACCTCATATTGCGAAGGATATAA
>JAFOJR010000077.1 GCA_017420125.1 Oscillospiraceae bacterium
CTGTTCGCCTATAGAATACCAAGAACCGCTTTTTTGTATTAAATCCAATTTCAAACCAACGTCCACCAATTCTCCCAGATGAGAAATCCCTATGCCGTATAAAACATCAAACTCTGCTTCACGGAAGGGTGGAGCCACTTTGTTTTTTACTACTTTCACCCTGGTTCTGTTTCCAATGATTTCACTGCCACTTTTCAATGTTTCTATCTTTCGTACATCAATTCGAACACTGGCATAAAATTTCAATGCCCGGCCGCCGGTGGTTACCTCGGGATTGCCATAAACAACGCCCACTTTTTCCCGAAGCTGATTGATAAAAATTACAACACAATTGGTTTTAGAAATCGAGCCTGCCAGCTTGCGCAATGCCTGGCTCATCAAACGAGCCTGAAGGCCCACAAAAGCATCTCCCATTTCTCCTTCTATTTCACTCCGCGGTACCAATGCAGCCACAGAATCCACTACTACAACATCAATGGCGCCGGAACGAACCAGAGATTCCGTAATCTCCAATGCCTGCTCACCCGTATCCGGCTGAGATACCAAAAGAGAGTCGATATCCACTCCCAGCGCTCCGGCATACATGGGGTCCAGCGCATGTTCCGCATCCACAAAAGCGGCTTCGCCGCCCAGTTTTTGTGCCTGCGCAATAATATGGAGAGCCAACGTCGTTTTACCGGAGGATTCTGGACCATAAATTTCAACGATTCTTCCTTTCGGGATTCCACCGATTCCAAGCGCTAAATCCAAAGTAAGTGAGCCAGTTGGAATCGCCTCCACCTTCGCATTGACATTTTGTCCCAAACGCATAATGGCACCTTTACCATATGCCCGCTCAATTTGTGCCATAGCAGTTTCCAGCGCTTTTTGTCGCTGCTCCTCCGGAACTTTGGATGCCGGTTCGATCACTGTATTTTTCTTTGCCATATTGTCCTCCTTATTTTGCTCCTTCTGGGTGGAGCAGCACCCTTATGCATCATTTCGATTAATGGTTGCTTTTCCCTTCCACAATCCGTTCTATTCCTTGGCTATCCTGCCAAATACGAATGGATTCATAATGATTTTGATGCAAAATGGCACCCACTGCATCCGCTTGGCCAATTCCTACTTCAAACAGCAGCGTGCCGCCAAGGCGTAGAGCGGGGTGCCATCTGGCCGCCACTGCACGATAGAACATCAGCCCGTCCTCGCCGCCGTCTAATGCAATTCGCGGCTCCCAATTTCTAACTGTCTCGTCCAATTGCGCCAAATCCGCTGTCGGGATATATGGTGGATTACAAACTATCACGTCAAAATCCCACAAAAGAGAAGGTGGCGGTTGCAGTGCATCCGCCTGAAAAATAGTCACGCGGGAAAGCAAACGGTTTTGCCGGGCATTCCGCTTACTGAGTGCAAGTGCCGGATCGGACAAATCCGCCAGCACCACTCTGCAATTCGGAGCATTTTTTGCAACGGCCAAACCAATACAGCCGCTCCCGCTGCAAAGATCCAGCACCCTTGCCGTGCTGCCGGCTTCCCCTGCAAGTTGAATTGCTCTCATTGCAAGACATTCCGTATCTATACGGGGAATCAATACATCTTGTGTAACTTCTAACGGCATGCCATAGAATTCCCATTCCCCAATGATATATGCCAGAGGTTCGCCGCTAAGCCGACGCTTTAACAGATGATATGCTTTTTGCGCCGCTTCGTCCGGCACATATAAATTCAAATCACGATAAAATGTATCTTTTGTTTTTTCCGTTGCAAAGCAAACTATTTCTCTTGCTTCCAGCGATGCACCTGAAACTTCTGCCCGCTGCAGCGCTTTTCGCAGATCTAAATATAAATTGTTATATGTAATCGCCAATGACGAATCCCCTCCGCTTCGGTTTACCAAGCATCCGCGCCTTCTTGTCGCGGCAAAACAGCGCGTAATGCCCGGATTCCTACTTCAATCATTTTATCATCTGGTTCATTTGTTGTAAAATTTTGCAGCCACAATCCAGGTGCAGTTAAAATGCGGGTAAACCAATTGTCATGCCGCCCCACCAAGCGATTAATTTCATAACTCACTGCAACAATCACTGGCAGAAGCACGATCCGCATTCCCATGCGCACCCATATATTTGACCACTGTACCAAAGAAAACATCAAAATAGACAGGATCATCACAACAAATAGAAAACTCGTTCCACAGCGGGGATGGTGGCGAGATTGCAGACGTACATTCTCCACTGTAAGTTCTATTCCTTTTTCGTAACAAAAAATCGTTTTGTGCTCTGCGCCATGGTAAGAAAACACCCGCCTGATATCTTTCATGCGGGACATCAGCACCAAATACAGCAGGAAAATTGCAATCCGCAGCCCACCTTCCAGCAAGTTTCGGCCAATCATCGAGCCGCCAGTAGGGATAATAAATCCTGCAATCACGGTAGGCAAAAGGATAAACAACGCCACGGAAAAGACAATCCCCAATAAAACGGCAAAGCCAATAAAAAAGCTATTTGCCGCTTCCGTCCCCAACTTTTTTTCAATAAACTCATCAAATTTAGATGCGCTTGCTTCCGCTTCTTCTTCTGTCATAGAAATCGAAGCAGAATAACTGAGTGCTTTCATCCCCTTCACCATGCTGGTCATAAAATTTATTACACCGCGGATAAAAGGATAGCCTAAAATTTTGTTTCGTTCCTTTGC
>JAFOJR010000078.1 GCA_017420125.1 Oscillospiraceae bacterium
AGAACGGGTTCGTGATAACGCCATTTTCCGAACGCTTTACCATATCTACCTGTTCTGCCTGTGCTTCAATGCTCATATTTTTATGAATAACACCGATGCCACCCTCCCTGGCAATGGCGATTGCCATCCGGTACTCCGTTACCGTGTCCATCGCTGCACTCATCATAGGGATGTTTAACGTGATTTTTCCCGTCAGTTTGGTTTGCAAGTTGATATCTGTAGGTACAATCCGGCTTTCCGCTGGAATCAGAAGAACATCGTCAAAGGTCAAGCCTTCTTTTACAAATTTTTGTCCTGCATCCTTTGGTAGCATTACAATCCTCCATCCTATTTTTTGTTATTACTGGCAAGCCTACCACAATCCATAAAAATTGTCTACACCTTTTTCAGTAAAATTCGGTCCTTGCAGCAAATGTCGTCAATATCTTCCTGTGTGGCAGCCGGAATCCGCACTGCACCACCGCAGTTTGCACAAATCAAATCCACACTGCCATACTTTACCTCGGCGCGCCACTGGTGTGCGCCACAGGTACAGGAGATGCCGTCCCGTGCGGCGATCTCCCGAATCTCCGCCAGAACTTCTTCCATTACCATCGCATCTAAAAACGGCGTTTCTGCTTCTTTACCGGACTTTTCTCCCAGTTTTTCTACAGTGCCATACAGCCGTTCTATGGCCTGTTCCACTCTTTTCCGATCCCCCACAAAGCAGCAGGCCAACCCTGATGCTTTGCAGGAAAAAGCCAGTGTCTCCTTCAGAAAGTGGCGGATGGAGCCTGTCACCGTGTGGATTTTTCCGCAAAACAAACAGGGGACAGCCACCCGGAACCGCTCTTCCGAAAGCTCCACTGTTCCGTGAGAACGTCCGCAGTCACATTGAATTTCCGTGGGAGAGGCCGCCAAAGAAAACAGGCTTCGCGTTTCTATCACCGGTCTGCGGCATGACGGACAAATATAGCCAATGGTTTTCTCCTGTTCCAATTCCATCAAAACGCCCTCTTTCCTTTTTCTTTTTCCTTCTGTTTTGCCATCTGCCTGTCAAAACCCTCTGCACAAAGTGATTTCTTCTTTTGCTTTGACAGGCAGACGGACTGCTTCCTGTTTCCCTGTAAAAGAGGGGCAATTTTGCCCTGCCCACAGCAGGGACAAAATTGCCCTCTTGTTCCCATTGATTCATCTGTCATTCTTCAGATGCGGCCGAAACAGCCTGCGCTTGGACCAACGCTTTTGAAAGCTGATCCGGGCAGGAAGTGGCCTTCCCACCGCAACGGATACCCGCCAGCCGTTCAATCGCATCTTCCAGCTTCATTCCGGCTACCAGGCGGGAAATGCCCTGCAGATTGCCGGAACAGCCGCCCAGAACCTCTATAGAGGTAATGGTATCGCCTTCCCAGTTTACAATCATTTCGCGGGAACAAACGCCTTTCGGCTGAAAATGAAGTGTCATGAATGAACTCCTTATCTCATGGATTATTTATTTGCCAGGTATTCCTTGATGGAAGCCGCAGCTGTCTTGCCGGCGCCCATTGCTTTGATAACGGTTGCAGCACCGGTTACCGCGTCGCCGCCTGCGAAAACGCCGGGACGGGAGGTTGCCCCTGCTTCGTCTGCCACAATGCAGCCCTTCTTGTTGGTTTCCAGGCCTTCGGTGGTGGACTTAATCAGCGGGTTGGGGCTGGTTCCGATGGCAATGATGACAGTGTCAACATCCAGCTTGAAGTTGGAACCGACTTTCTCGATGGGACGACGGCGGCCGGAAGCATCCGGTTCACCCAGTTCCATTTCCACGCACTCGATAGCGCAGACTCTGCCGTTTTCATCTCCGTGGATTTCCACCGGATTGTTCAGCAGGCGGAAGTCAATTTCTTCTTCCATGGCGTGATGCACTTCTTCTGCTCTTGCAGGCAGTTCGTCGATGGAACGGCGATATACAATATATACCTTTTCGGCACCCAGGCGCTTTGCGCAGCGGGCTGCGTCCATTGCCACGTTGCCGCCGCCTACAACAGCGACTGCCTTGCTCTTTGCAATGGGGGTATCATATTCTTCCTTATATGCCTTCATCAGGTTGATTCTGGTGAGATATTCATTGGCAGAGTAGACACCCAGCATATTTTCTCCGGGAATGTGCAGGAACTGGGGCAGGCCGGCACCGGAACCGATGAAGATGGCTTCAAAGCCCTGTGCAAAGATTTCGTCTACGGAAATGGTTCTGCCGACCACCATATTGGTTTCGACCTTAACGCCCATTGCCTTCAGGTTGTCGATTTCCCGGGCAACGATCGCCTTGGGCAGACGGAATTCGGGAATCCCGTATACCAAAACGCCGCCGGCGGTATGTAAGGTTTCAAAGATGGTGACTTCATAACCTTCTTTTGCCAGATCCCCGGCGCAGGTGAGACCAGCAGGACCGGAGCCGATCACGGCAACCTTATGTCCATTGCTCTTGGGTGCTACGATTTCGTCCTTTCCGTTTTCCATATACCAGTCAGCAACGAAACGTTCCAAACGGCCGATGCCCACGCCTTCGCTGCCTTCTTTTTTCCCGCGGACACACTGTCCTTCGCACTGATTCTCCTGCGGACATACACGGCCGCAGACAGCAGGCAGAGAGTTGGTAGACTTGATGATTTTATACGCTTCTTCAAAGTTTCCTTCTGCAACCTGTGCGATAAATTCCGGAATCCGGACATTTACCGGGCAGCCGGAAACACAGGGTTTTGCTTTACAATTCAGGCAACGGGCTGCTTCATCCATTGCCATTTCTTTGGTATAGCCCTTTGCAACTTCATCAAAATTCTTGTTGCGAACCAGAGGCTCCTGCTCCGGCATCGGGTTCTTTTTGGGAGACATATTAGCCACGGCGCACACCTCCTGTTAAATGACAAATATGTTCATTTGCCTTTGCTTCATCTGGCTTATAGAACGCATTTCGACGCATTAATTCATCGAAATCCACCTGATGGCCGTCAAATTCCGGGCCGTCAACACAAGCGAACTTGGTTTCCCCGCCGACAGTGACACGGCAGCCGCCGCACATACCGGTTGCATCGACCATAATCGGATTTAAGCTAACGATGGTTTTCACGCCGAAAGGCTTGGTGGTGGCGCAGGTAAATTTCATCATAATCGGAGGACCGATGGCATAAACAGCATCATACTTGGCTCCGGATTCCAGCACTTCCTGCAGCTTTGCGGTTACAAAGCCCTTTTCTCCGTAGCTGCCGTCGTCCGTCATCAGATACAGCTTATCGGTCGCTGCCTTCATCTCGTCTTCCAAAATGACAAGATCTTTGTTTTTAAAACCAGCGATCATTTCCACTTCGATGCCTTTTTCATGCATCTCTTTTGCAACGGGATAGCCGATGGCGCAGCCGACGCCGCCGCCAACGATCATCACTTTGTTGACGCCTTCCATGTTGGTAGGCTTCCCCATCGGGCCTACGAAGTCAGCAATATAATCCCCTTCTGCTACTTCTGCCAACATTTTGGTAGAACGTCCCATATGCTGGAAAATAATGGTTACGGTACCTTTTTCCCGGTCGTAACCCGCGATGGTCAGCGGAACACGCTCACCGAATTCATCCAGGCGGAACATAATGAACTGCCCGGCTTTTGCTTTCGCCGCCACTGCGGGAGCTTTGATCTCCATCAGTGTTTCGATATCGTTCAAGCGGCGCTTTTTCACGATTTGATACATGCAGTAGGTTCTCCCCTTTCCCTGTTATGGCGATTATTATACATCTATTTTTTTCTTCTGTCCAGACTTTTTTGGGGATGGATGACAAAATTGTTCCCTTTTTTACGGATCAAATTCCATAATATACCCAAGATTTTCAAGAATCGTTATTTTTTTTAGTCAATAACCAAACAGATTTTTTTCTTTTCCTTTTTATGTCGTCAAATTTCACAAATTTCTACTTGAAACATTTTTATTTTTGTCTGTTTTCTTGCTTTTTTATCGAGTCTGATTGTATCCCCATATAGGTTCTTTTCCATTTGCCAAGAGGATTTTGATGCAGATTCGTGTTGTTTTTCCTGGGAAATCCCTCTTTTCCATCGCACAACTTACAGGGTTTCTCCCTCTTTGCTTCAGAGCACACCGGGCTTTTCAATCCTGCCGCTCTTTCTTTGGGACAGACACTTCTGCTTTTGTTTCTCAAAGAGCTTCGCTAATGGGGTTGAGAAAAGCATTTCCCGTCATCGCCCGGTGAAAAGAACTCTTTCTGCACAAAATAATCTATATGGTGTCGGGTGTTGGAATGGAATCCAACTCTTTTTTGCCAATGGGCGCTTCTTCCACAGTCTGTTTCAGGTCCGCACAATACGATACAATAATACCTTTTCATCGAAGTCTGCCAAAGCAGCTTCCTTTTCTGCTTTGGCAGGCTTTTCTAAAAATCTACACAAAAACCGTGAATTTTGTTTGCATTCTCTGCATATATCGTCTACAATAGTGGGAATGGACAATCCAAAATGGAAAGGAACAGATTTTATGGAACATCAGTGCAGTTATGACTGTCTGATCATCGGCGCCGGATTTGCCGGTGCCGTCGCTGCACGGGAACTTGCCCAGCGGGGAAACCAGCGGGTTTTAGTTCTGGAACAGCGTAGCCACATTGGCGGAAACGCTTATGATTGCTATAACGATGACGGTGTGTTGATTCATCAATACGGCCCGCATATTTTTCATACCAACAATCAACGAGTTTACGACTATTTGTCTCAGTTTACCCACTGGTATCCTTATGAACATAAAGTAGTGGGAGCCATTCATGGCCAATATCTTCCCATTCCCTTCAATTTCCACTCGCTGCACATGGCGTTCCCGGAGGAACAGGCACAGCAGCTGGAGCAGCTTTTGACAGATACATACGGCCACGGGCGAAAAGTCACTATTTTGGAACTGCGGAAAAGCCGACATCCCGCTTTGAAAGCATTGGCAGACTATGTGTATCAAAATGTGTTTGCCTATTACACGCAAAAACAATGGGGTACTGCGCCGGAGGATATGGATCCTTCTGTTACCGCGCGGGTCCCTGTGCTGCTGTCTCAGGACGATCGGTATTTTCAGGACATTTATCAAGGGATGCCGGCGGAAGGCTATACCAAGTTGTTTGAAGCCATGTTGGATCATCCCCATATTACGGTACGCACCAAAACAGATGCCCGGGATCATCTGACCATCCAGGAGCAGACGATTCTGCTGGACGGCGTTCCTTTTTCCGGCCCCGTGATCTACACTGGCGCGGTGGACGCTCTGTTTGACCATGTGTTTGGCCGTTTGCCTTATCGGACGCTGGATTTTTCCTTTGAAACCTACCCCCAGACAGAATATCAAACCCACGGCACGGTAAACTACACTGTCAGCGAGGCGTACACCCGGATCACAGAGTTCAAACATCTCACCGGCCAAAAATTAGAGGGGAAAACTACCATTGCAAAAGAGTACTCCCGCGCATATACTGGCGCAGAAGGGGAAATCCCCTACTATGCCATTCTGAATCCGGACAACCTCTCTCTTTATGCCAAATACCGGGCACTGGCCCAAAAGATTCCCAATTTACACCTGTTGGGCCGTCTGGCAGAGTATCGTTATTACAACATGGATGCCATTGTGGCCCAAGCTCTTTCCCTTTCTGACGACTTATTGAAAGAACAGGAGAACAAAGCCTTATGAAACTGATTACATTTGCGGTGCCTTGTTATAATTCCGCCGCTTACATGGGACACTGCATTGACACGATTTTAGAAGGCGGTGCGGATGAAGACATCGAAATCATTCTGATCAATGACGGCTCCAAGGACAACACCGGCGAAATCGCCGATGCCTATGCCGCTTCCCATCCGGAGATTATCCGGGTAATCCATCAGGAAAACGGCGGTCACGGCGAAGGCGTTAACCAAGGGCTGCGAAACGCCCGCGGGATATATTACAAAGTCATCGACTCGGACGACTGGGTGGATGCGCCCGCACTGAAGCGGGTGCTGCGCCAGCTTTCTGTCCTTTCCAAAGGCGAAAAACCCCTGGACATGATGATCGTCAATTACGTTTATGAACATGCGGAAGACAATTCTCAATACACGATGCAGTATAAAAACGTATTCCCGGAAGATCAGATTTTTACCTGGAACGACATCAAACATTTCCGTATTTCCCAGTATATGATGATGCATTCGGTCATCTATCGCACCCAGGTTCTGCGGGACTGTGGGCTGGAATTGCCCAAACATACATTTTATGTGGACAATATTTTTGTCTATCAGCCTCTGCCCTATATGGAGACGAT
>JAFOJR010000079.1 GCA_017420125.1 Oscillospiraceae bacterium
TCGAGCTGGACATTTCACCTTGTTTTTTCATCACTTTATGGGTCGCAAGTAAGATACGCAGGCCTGCAGATGACATATATTCCAAGTTTTCCAAGTCAATAGTCAGTGTTTCAATGCCGTCCAAATTGTTTTTTAATTCTGCTTCCAGTTCCGGTGCAGTAACCGTATCCAATCTGCCGTCCAATTTGATAGTTAAATGGGTGCCATCCACTGTTTTATTGATGTTCATAAAGATATCTTCCTTTCTTCTTATTTTGTTTGGGCTGCCGCATTCTGTTTTGCAGCAGCCCCAAACAGTCTTGATATGTTCAAAAACAAACGCAGGGAGATTAATATCCCCAAGAAACAAGCTCCCAGTCCCCGCCGTCCGTGCGGGCGAGATACCACTGGTAGTCTTTATATTCCTGGTCGGGCTCCCATGCGCCGCCGCCTTCTACAGGGGAATGGAAATCACTGAGAAACTCTATGCACTGTGTGTAATTCTGGCCCGGTTTCAGTTCGTTCATCCACCGGATGTTATCCGCGCTGTTGCAGTCGTCCCCGGCGAAGCGAATGCTGTGGAGTTCACATCCTTCCCAAGTTGAAAACTCCTTTTTGATCAGGTCAACGGCTTTCTCCATATCTTCTTGAGAATAAAGTTCCGATGCGCCATAGTCAATGGTCACATCCGCTGCGCCCTCTTCAGGGATTGGATCGACCTGGCCCAAGTACTCTTCTAAGGTCAACCCCTTTTCTGTAATCTCCTTTGCGATTGCCGGATCGCCCACATACCGCATATGCCAAGGCTCATAAGAGTACCCTGTGATGTCCTCTTTGCCCTCCAGATACCGGAGGATAAACCCGTATTCCGGCATCTTCTCGTGGACCTTTTTCCAGATCTCCGTTTCCTTCATCATGGCATCATTTTCATAGATCAGCTCCCCATCCTTAATGAGGCAAACGTCCACTGCAAAGCCAGTGTGATGTTCTGAATATCCGGGAACTGCTACATACTGCTTGCAGTAATCCAAGCCGTATTCCGCCTCAAATTCGGCCCACAGTTCCTTCTGACGTTCTACGGAGCGGTAACAGCTGTCCAGTTCGATGTCAACGCCTTCCTTCAACAGATCGTCCCGGAGGGCCAAGAAGGCTTCATAAGAACCTTTTTCCACCTGGATATCCTCATCGTAGGCGTTTTTCATGTCGAGCAGCTGAATCTTATCTTCCCAGCCGTCCGGCAGAGCGTGTGTTTTGTTGACCAACGTCAGATAGATATCTTGCTCGATCTCTGCGGTCTCCTGGGCCTCCGGCTCGTTTTCATCTTTCGATGTACCGGCACTCCCACAGGCCGTCAAGGCTAGCATCAGAACCAGTGCGATACCCAGCGTCATCCCGCGTTTCATCCAACTCTTCATGTTTATACTTCTATGCTCCTTTCCTAAATTCAGATTTATCACAGGTGGAATAACGTTTAGCAAAAGGCGGTCGTTCCGTTTCACAACCTGCTATCCCTCCTCCCTTTTGTATGCCCAAAGTCGTCCTGTCCGCCTTTTCCATAAGATATCATGTCGTTTTTTATTTCATGTTTTCCCTGTGGTCTGGAAAAGGCAAAAGTCGGGGATCCCATCTTCCGTCTAATTTGCATCACCGATCCCACACCATCGTTTCAACACCCGGTCTGCTGTTATTTTACAGCCTGGGATGGTGCTGCGGAGGCCTGACTGACGCTGGCTAGCTTTGCAGCATATTTCGATCCAACAGCTCCAGCCGATCCGCTTCCAATATCAGCTCCAACTGCAGCATCGCCTGGTCCAGCGCCGCAGTTGCGAAATGAAAAAGGATATCTGCAACCATTGCAATGGTAAGTGCCCCTGCTGGAATCCCCAAACGGGAAAAGATTGCAGCGTAAGTTAAAAGGCCCACACCAGCCACAGGCGGACTGGCCGCCTGCAGCGCAACCGTAAGGAAGAGCGCCATAATATACCAGATAATGGACGTGGAAACTCCGTAACACTGCGCCGCATACAGCGTAAAAATCATCGTGGCGATTGTAGCAACCGGCATATAACAAACAAGCCCCAGCGGTAAACCATAATCTGTAAGCCGTTTTCCGATTCCCAAACGGCGTTCGCAACAGAGTTGGTTTTCTCCGTATGCCGCATCAACAGAAGATGTCTTAAATGCAATCCAGAAAGATTTCCACATTTTATGGATAAGCGTCCCAACTGTTACTTTTTTTGTCACATTGACATAAAGCAGGAAAAAAATCAAAACGACAATGGCCAATGCGAGAAAAACAGCAAGGGGCTTCCAAATGCCGACCAGTAACCCTATCGAACCGTCCCAAATTCCTAAAATAAGAAGCAGCGCTACGAAAATCGGTGTGAGTCGGCTGACCCAGTCGGCAATCAAAAGACCAATGGTATCCGCCTGCTCTACAATATGTACCAGCCCTTCTGCCTGTCTTCCCGCAACCAACAGTGCGTTGCCCAAAATAAGTGCAAGTAGGATCAATTGCGGAGAGTCCCCTATCTGAAACGGTGTCAGCGCATCGTTAGGGATAATTTGCAAAAAGAAGTCCAACACACTGCTAAACTGCGTACCGCTGAGCGGCGTATGTTCAAAGATTAAATGAAACAACGGCGCTACAATAGCAGTACTGATTACAGTGACCACCGTACTAAACAGGAGAAAGCGAGCAATCAAACGTTTTCCGCTTTTCCCCATGGCAGCAATGCTTCCCACTCCGCAAACAGCTGCCAGTACAGACAGAAAGATAACCGGGATGGCAGCAGTGTTCAAAATGCGGAAAAATGCATTTTGAACAGGATCCAAAATCGTATGGACTACTCTACTCTTGATTTCTGCCGGCAGCAACGCATCCCCAAGAACGCCAGCCAATACGCCTGCTGCCACTGAAAGCAGCAGACTCAACGCCGGATTGCGCCGAGGCCTGTGCAATTTGAGCTGTATCAAATTGATGCCCTGTCGATAGCTGTATTGGGGGCTGAGTCCCATGTTTCCCAAAAGCGAATTGGCCCATATGCCCAAATCATTTTCTGAGTTGGAGAAAGGATCGTAACTTTCGCCTTTCAATTCCAATGTAATGGTAGGTCTCCGCCATTTTACGCCAAGTTCCAGTTTCACTGCCGCATTTACACCAAAATGGTCCTGCCACCGCAGCAAAGCCTCCTCTATGGAAAGGCGAATTCGCAGCAGATTTGCCCGTTCTGTTTTCATAGAAGTAAGAAAGTGCTCGATTTGTGCGGCAATCTGATCAATGGATTCCCCTGTCAGCGGGTAA
>JAFOJR010000080.1 GCA_017420125.1 Oscillospiraceae bacterium
CCGGAATATATCCGCCGGATGAGACAGGCATTGGACGGAGCAAAGGTAATCCATCGAAAGAAAAAAATGAGTAGCGTTGTGACAACGCCTACCAGAACAGTGGAAATCAATGGCGTACGGGTGATCGGTGAGCGAATTAATCCCACTGGGAAAAAGCGGCTTCAACAGGCGCTGCGGGACGGTGATATGGATTATTTGCTGGTTCAGGCAGTGGCCCAAGCAGAAGCCGGAGCGGATATTTTGGATGTCAACGTGGGAGTTCCCGGATTGGACGAGCCCGCATTGATGGAAAAAACGGTGCGGGCTTTGCAGGCTGTGACGGACTTGCCCTTACAACTGGATTCTTCCAATCCAAAAGCACTGGAAGCCGGGTTGCGGGTGTATAATGGAAAGCCCATTGTCAACTCTGTCAATGGGGAGCAAAGCAGCTTGGATACTGTATTGCCTCTGGTGAAAAAATACGGTGCTGCCGTGGTGGGGCTCACGATGGATGAAAATGGTGTGCCGGAAACGGCAGAGGAGCGGTTCCAGATTGCGGAACGGATTTTGCGGCAGGCACAGGCTTGGGGCATCCCAAAAGAAGACGTGTATATCGATTGTTTGACGCTGACTGTGTCTGCCCAGCAGGGCAGCGCCCTTCAGACTTTGCGGGCAATGGATCTGGTAAAAGAAAAACTGGGATTACTTACAGTGCTGGGGGTTTCCAATGTATCGTTCGGCCTGCCCAATCGAGGGCTTTTAAATAGTACATTTTTGACTTTGGCTATGGGCCACGGACTGAATCTGCCGATTTTAAATCCAAATAAAGAAGAAATGATGCAGGCAGTTGCGGCATTCCGTGTGTTGTCAATGGAAGATGTGGGAGCAGAGGAATATATTGCGGCCTACACCAACTTGCCGCCAGCGGCACCTGCTGCATCAGGGGGAAAACCCCAGCGCACGCTGGATGAAAGCATTGAGCGGGGACTGCAGGAAGAAACCCGGCAGCTGACGCGGATGTTGCTGGAAACTATGGATCCTATGGAGTTGATTGAACAAAAGCTGATTCCTGCACTGGATGCTGTTGGAACAAAATTTGAGAAAGGCACGCTGTTTTTGCCGCAGTTGATTGCGGCGGCAGCGGCAGCCCAGGAAGGGTTTGACGTGGTACGCACAGCGCTTAGTCAAGGGAACACGACGCCGATAGAAAAAGGAAAGATCATCGTGGCAACGGTAAAAGGCGATATTCATGACATCGGGAAGAATATCACAAAAGTTATTCTAAGCAATTATGGATATCAGGTGATTGATTTGGGCAGAGATGTTCCGCCGGAACAGGTGGTGGAAGCTGCGATCAACAATCAGGCGCCCCTGGTGGGTTTAAGTGCGCTGATGACGACCACTTTGGCCAGCATGGAAAAGACCATTGCCGCCCTGCGGGAATCAGGACATCCCTGTCAGGTATTTGTAGGCGGTGCAGTGTTGACGCCGGAATATGCGAAGACCATTGGGGCGGATTATTATGCAAAAGATGCAAAGCGGGCTGTGGATATTGCAAAAAAAGTATTGGGATAAAAAGACGCGCTGGGTGGAATACATTCCATCCAGCGCGTCTTTTTATCTGCTTGCTTCAAATAGAGGGAGACTTTGCCGGGGGATCAGAATAAAATCCAACTGGAAGATGTTTCTGTGCGTCCAACAGCAGACCGATCAGTCGATTGGACAGCAGGAATCCCATGGGGGTGAAATGCCAGCGGCCGTTTTCCAGAATGGCCCAGCCGCGGGATTCATATTGCCGGAAAAGCTTCTCCAGAGGGGCAAATTCCATCGCATAGGGGCGGGTATACTCCGCTTCGGAGATGCCTTGTGTGGTACGCAGGCGGAGCATGAGATATTCTCCGTATCGTTTTCCGTTTGGAATGGATTCATATTCGTCCAGAAGGGGATCTCCCGTATGGATTCCTTCAATATACGCATTTAGATCTCGCAAAAAAGAATAGCGGCAACCGCCGAAATCCGAATGAGCGCCAGGTCCGAGGCCGATATATTCTCCCAACGTCCAATATTTCAAATTGTGGCGGGATGCCAGACCGGGCTTTGAAAAATTGGAGATTTCGTATTGCAGATACCCCTCCTGTTTTAAGAAATGGATACAATAAAGATAAAAGTCCGCCTGCATGTCATCATCCGGAAGGGAAAGCGTTTCCTGTTGCTGAAAAAAGGGGGTGCCTGGTTCGATTTTTAACCCGTAACAGGAAAGATGTTCCGGTTGGAGCGCCACAGCGGCCTGCAGTGTTTGCTGCCAGTTTTTCATACGTTGTCCCGGCAGGCCGTACATCAAATCCAGACTGAGATTTTCAAACCCTGCACTGCGGGCGGCCCGTACAGCTTCCTCCGTTTGCGCTATCGTATGGGGTCGGCCCAAGATAGAAAGTTGAATATCTGTTGCTGCCTGCATTCCAAGTGAAAGACGGTTAAACCCAGCTTGACGCAAGGAAGAAAGATCTCGCTCCGATACGCTGTCCGGGTTAGCTTCCAGTGTAATTTCTGCTTCCGGATGCACTTGGAAGCGTGTTCGAATTTCTTTTAGCAGAGAAATAAGAGATTCTGCACCAAAATAAGATGGCGTTCCGCCTCCAAAATAAATGGTATCTAATTGGTGTTCAGGGGTGAATTTTGCAGTTTCTCGTATATGAGTTAGAAGGGCTTGATAATATGGCTTCCTTTTTTCCTCTTGCCCGGCGAGAGAGTAAAAATCACAATAGTTGCACTTTTGACGGCAAAAAGGGATATGAATATAAAGCCCCAAAGGTTTTAGGGAGTC
>JAFOJR010000081.1 GCA_017420125.1 Oscillospiraceae bacterium
CCGCATATCAGCAGCTTTGCCATTATTTTGGCGGTGCTTCCCATCCTCGTTACGTCCGTAATCCTGATTGTAAACGGAAATCTGGGCACCTCTGTGGCTGTACTTGGAGCATTTGGACTGATACGTTTCCGCAGCGCACCCGGCAGTGCCAGAGAGATCGGTTTCATTTTTTTCGCCATGGCCATTGGTCTGGCACTGGGTATGGGGTTTGTCTCTTTCGCTTTGCTTCTGGCGCTGGTGGTCAGCATTTTGTTTTTCCTGTTGGAACGACTGGGTTTTGGCACCGCACGATCAAAAGAACGGGAACTTCGCATTGTCATTCCAGAAAACTTAAGTTACACCGGTTTGTTTGACGATTTATTCCAGCTTTATACCAGACGCGCCCGTCTGGAGCGGGTCAAGACAACAAATATGGGAACAATGTATGAACTTTCTTATCGAATCGAGCTGCGCAGCCCGGACCAGGAAAAAGAATTTCTGGATCAACTGCGCTGCAGAAACGGCAATCTGGAAATTATCTTGGGCCTTGTGCAGCGGGATAAAAATGAACTATAATCACGGTGTACAATTCGTCAATTTTACGTAAGGAGAAACTTCTATGCTGGTATTTTCTGCTTTGGCGTATGAATCGCCTCCTGATACAAAAACGCTTTCCATTGACGAAGTGCTTTTCTATCAAATAGGCAAAGGGGATAAAATGGCATTCCTCAAGCTGTACGAGCAGACCCGAACAGCCATTTATGCATATGCTCTCTCCCTGCTCCACAATCAAAGTGACGCAGAGGATGCGATGCAGGACACCTATATAAAAATTCGCGCTGCGGCTCATTTGTACCAGCCCCGAGGAAAACCGATGGCCTGGATTTTCACCATCGCCCGAAATATTTGTCTGATGAAATTCCGACAACAAAAACATCTTTCTCCCGTTCCGTTGGAAAATGTCAAAGAAGGAATTGATTTTCACTCAATTGAAGATCGAGAGGACCGCATTGTGTTGGAGACGACCTTTCAGGTCTTGTCCCAGCAGGAACGTCAAATTATCGTTTTGCACGCTGTTTCCGGTTTGAAGCACAGGGAGATCAGCGAGCTGCTGCAGATTCCGCTGTCCAGTGTGCTTTCCAAATATAACAGAAGCATTAAAAAACTGCGTCATCAGCTGGAGGGTAAGCTATGAGCAAAAAAAACAATTCTAAAGTTGAAATGCATCTGACGCGAGGGTTTTTTTCTCTTGCTCCTGATGACCCAAATTCTGTTTGGGACCAGCCGGTGGAGGCTGCCGTCGGCAGCGAATGGTATTTGGAAGGTATTGAGAAGCCAAAAAGAAGAGCTCCTGCAGTTGTGGCATTTCTTTCCGCTGCCGCTGCATGCGTTGCACTCTTTTTCTTCCTGCAGTTCAATTTGGCTCTGCGCACAGCTGCAACAATTTATTTAGACATCAATCCAAGCATTGAACTGCAGGTGAATCGGCAGAACAAAGTGCTTTCGGCAGAGGCAAAAAATCCGGATGGTGAAATCATTTTGGAAGACATGGATCTCAAAAACACAGACCTGAACCTGACCATCAATGCCCTCATTGGCTCGATGGTAAAACACGGTTATTTAAACGAAGCACAAAATATGATTTTGGTTTCCGTAGACAGCGCAGATTCTCAAAAAGCATCTGAACTGCGCACCCAATTATCGGAGGAAATCGAAGACTGTCTTATCACTTTGATCGGCTCTGGTACGGTGTTTGACCAAGAGGTGGAAGACGATGATGAATTGGAAAAACTGGCACAAGAATACGGAATTACTCCTGGCAAGGTTGCTTTGATCCAAAAGCTAGTCGCTCTCAATCCCGAACTGGATCCTGTTGTGCTGGCCAAACTGTCCATTACAGAATTGGCAATCCAGCTGAAAAAGAGCGGAATTGATTTGCGGAATTACACCAATTACACCAGCAATGGACATGGCCGGCAAGCGAATCCGGAATTTTCCGGACAGGAGCCGCAAACCCAAGTCCAAGATACAGTATCTCCGGGAACAAGGGCGCCTGCCCCAGCTTCTACCGCTGTTCCTCCCACTGCGAAACGTGTGCCGACCGCAGAAGATGATGATTGGGACGACGATCCAGAAGACAACGATAACGACATAGACGACATCGATTGGGATGACGATACGGATGATATGGACGATGATTAGTGTTTCTATCCCTTCTTCAGTGCCCGATTCATAGGAAGCAGCGACCAGAAAGAAGCATTTCTGCTTTTATCTGGTCGCTGTCTTCCTATGTTTTCTGCTTGTCCCTGTTCTGTTTTAATGGTATAATAAAGACTTAGTCAGAAGCGAAGAAAGGCGGGAATACAATATGATGCCCTATCAGGAAAAGTTCATCTCTTTAATGGTCCGCGCCGGCGTGCTGCTGTTCGGCGATTTTGTCACGAAAAGCGGACGAAACACTCCATATTTCATCAATACCGGAAACTATAAGGATGGCGCGCAAATCACGGAATTGGGTGATTACTATGCCGCGTGCATCCAGGAAAGCGGCGTGTCATTTGACGCGTTATTCGGCCCTGCCTATAAAGGCATCCCTTTGGCGGTTGCCGCCGCCTCTTCCCTCTATCGGACCACCGGCCGGTCTGTTCCTTATTGCTTTAACCGCAAAGAGTCAAAAGACCATGGCGAAGGCGGAATGCTCATCGGCTATCCGCCCAAAGCAGGAGATCGCCTGGCCATTATAGAGGATGTAGTCACGGCAGGCACTGCCGTACGGGAAACAATTTCTCTGTTTCAATCCATTGTCCCGGTGCAGTTTGCCGCCTTGTACGTCTCTGTCGACCGAATGGAACGCGGGAAGGGATCCAAGTCTGCTTTGGCGGAGCTGCAGGACGAATATGGAATTCCGGTGTATTCCCTGGTCACGGTACGGGATATTATCACGTATCTTCACAACCGTCCCATTGACGGGATGATTTACTTGGACGATACAGCAAGAGAAAAGATGGAGCGTTATTTGCAGCAATATGGAGAATGATACGACAATTTTAAAAGAACAACCAGCAAATAATTTACATAAAGGACATCGTTTCCGTGTGAAGCAACGTTTTCTAACTCATGGACTGGACGATTTTGACGACCATCAAGTGCTGGAACTGCTGCTGTTTTATGCCATCCCGCAACGGGATGTTAATCCTTTGGCACACACTTTACTCAATCATTTTGGTACACTGTCGGCCGTGTTGGACGCACCAGTGGAGGAACTGCAAAAGTTCCCGGGGATTGGCAAAAATGCGATCACACTGTTAAAACTGATTCCACAAGTCAGCAGACGCTACATGGTGTCACGCACGTCGCTTGACACCATTTTGGACACGGTGGAAAAAGCAGGGGCCTATCTCCTGCCCCGGTTCTATGCCCAGCGAAACGAAGTGGTTTATCTGGTCTGCATGGACGCCAAACGAAAGGTGCTCAATTGCCAGCTTCTTTTTCAGGGAACCGTGAACTCCGCGCATATCAGCATCCGCAAAATCGTGGAAACCGCTTTGGTGTATAATTCCACCAGTGTCATCATCGCCCACAATCACACCAGCGGTATTGCGCTTCCTTCCAGTGAGGATTTTCAGGTTACGCTTAAAATCCGGGATGCGTTGGAAATGGTTGGTGTGGAACTGGCGGATCATTTGGTTGTTGCAGACGATGATTTCGTTTCCATGCTGGAAACCGGCATGCTCAGTCACTAACAGTACGAGATATGGATACTTTTTAAATCAGGAGAGGAGCATTATGCCAGATTTTCAAGTGGTCAGCGAATATCAACCTTCCGGTGATCAACCAGAAGCCATTTCCGCTTTGGCGCAGGGATTGCGCAACGGACTGCAGGAACAAGTGCTGCTGGGTGTCACCGGCTCCGGTAAAACCTTCACTATGGCGAAGGTAATCGAGCAGATTCAGCGCCCCGTTTTGGTTTTGGCGCACAATAAAACCCTTGCGGCCCAGCTTTGTGCGGAATTTCGAGAGTTTTTCCCCAACAATGCAGTAGAATATTTTGTATCTTATTACGATTATTATCAACCGGAAGCATATATCCCAAACAGCGATACATTTATTGAAAAAGACGCTTCCATCAATGATGAAATTGAACGATTGCGTCATTCTGCCACAACTGCTCTGTTTGAACGGCGGGATGTGATTGTCGTCGCCTCTGTTTCTTGTATCTACGGTCTGGGCGACCCCATTGATTACGCCAACCTGGTGATTTCTCTGCGGGAAGGAATGGAAAAAACCCGGGATGAACTGCTCAACAAACTGGTAGAAATCCGTTATGAACGGAATGACGTGTCGTTTGAGCGAAACACTTTTCGGGTACGGGGCGACACTGTGGAAATTTTTCCGGTTTATGCAAAAGACCATGCCATTCGAGTGGAGTTCTTCGGCGATGAAGTGGACCGGATCAGTGAAATTCATGTGGTCACCGGAACTCCCATTCGCCGCATTTCCCATGTGGCCATCTATCCCGCCTCCCACTACGTTACCACACGGGAAAAAATGGAAGCCGCCATTTTGGAAATTGAAAATGAATTAGACGCTCAGGTTGCCGTTTTTCAGGAAAATGATCAGCTTTTGGAAGCACAGCGGATCCAGCAACGTACCCGATATGACATTGAAATGATGCGGGAACTGGGATATTGTACCGGAATTGAAAATTACTCGCGGGTTATTTCCGGCCGAGCCCCCGGTTCGCCCCCTATGACGCTTCTGGACTATTTCCCTGATGATTTTGTCCTGTTTGTAGACGAATCCCATGTGACTTTGCCTCAGGTGCGGGCCATGTACGCCGGAGACCGGGCCAGAAAGGAAAATCTGGTGCGTTACGGCTTTCGCCTTCCCTGTGCTTTTGACAACCGTCCACTGAACTTCAATGAGTTCCAGTCCAAAATCCATCAAGTCATTTACGTCTCCGCTACTCCAGGGGAGTTTGAACAGACCCGTGCCGGGCAAATTGTAGAACAGGTAATCCGTCCCACCGGTCTTCTGGATCCTCGGGTGGAGGTGCGCCCGGTAGAAGGACAGATCGATGATTTAATTGGCGAAATCCATCTGCGTACCCAGCGAAAAGAACGGGTGCTGATTACCACGCTGACCAAAAAAATGGCAGAGGATTTGACTTCTTATCTGCAGGAAATCAATATAAAAGTACGGTACATGCACCATGATATCGATGCGATGGAACGGATGGAAATCATCCGGGATTTGCGGCTTGGCCAGTTCGATGTGCTGATCGGCATCAATCTGCTGCGGGAGGGCCTGGACTTGCCCGAGGTTTCTTTGGTTGCCATCTTGGATGCCGACAAAGAAGGGTTCCTGCGCAGCGAAACTTCTTTGATCCAGACCATTGGCCGGGCAGCCCGCAACGCCGACGGCATGGTAATTTTATATGCAGACATTATTACCCGTTCCATGCGGGTTGCCATAGACGAAACCGAGCGTCGCAGAGCCATTCAGCAAGCATATAATGAAGTTCATCATATTCAGCCCAAAACTATTTTGAAGAGCGTGCGGGACCTGATTGAAATCTCTAAAGCGGCGGATATGGTTCCAGATCCCTCTGAAGGCATCCCCATGACAAAGAAAGAACGAGCCTACGCCATTTCCAAACTGGAAAAAGAAATGAAAAAGGCTGCCGAGATGATGGAATTTGAATATGCCGCCGTTCTGCGGGATAAAATTTTATCATTAAGAGCAAACGAAAAGTAGGAGCAAACCATGCGAGATACGATTTTTGTGAAAGGCGCCAGGGCCAATAACTTAAAAAATATCGATGTGGAAATCCCGCGGGAC
>JAFOJR010000082.1 GCA_017420125.1 Oscillospiraceae bacterium
ACGGCATATTCAAAACTGTCCGGATTCAAAGCAAACTGTATATTGCAACCGCCCTCAATTTTCAGAGCCGTGATAATTTCCAGTGCCGCTGTTCGCAGCATCTGGAATTCTTTTCCAGCCAAAGTTTGTGTAGGGGCGACAACAATAGAGTCTCCGGTGTGTACACCAACTGGGTCAACATTTTCCATAGAACAAATGGTAATGACGTTTCCAGATGCGTCCCGCATAACTTCGAATTCAATTTCTTTCCAACCGGAAATACAGCGTTCAATTAAAATTTGCCCGACGCGAGACATCCGGATGCCGCCGCTTCCAATCTCCTGCAGCGCCATGGCGTCATATGCAATACCGCCGCCGGTACCTCCTAAAGTGTAGGCCGGGCGGACGATAACAGGATACCCAATTTTGTCGGCAAATGCCAATGCATCCTCTACGCTTTCCACCACAAGGCTTTCTACGCAAGGCTGGTGAATTTCTTCCATGGTATCCTTAAATCCTTGGCGATCTTCCGCACGGCGAATAGATTCTGCAGAAGTTCCCAACATGCGGATACCATATCGTTCAAGCGTTCCGTTTTCATATAGCTGCATGGCCATATTTAAGCCGATTTGGCCACCTAAGGTGGGAAGAATAGAATCCGGCCGTTCCAAATCGATAATCTGTGTAATGGAAGCTAAATTCAAAGGTTCGATATATACATGATCAGCAATGTCCGGATCGGTCATAATCGTTGCTGGGTTGGAATTGACTAAAACCACTTCAATTCCTTCTTCTTTCAGAGAACGGCATGCTTGTGTTCCTGCATAGTCGAATTCCGCTGCCTGTCCGATGACAATGGGACCAGAGCCGATGACCAGTACTTTATGAATATCTTGATTGATTGGCATAATTTCAGCTCCTTTTTTCTTTATTTCTGCATGGTGGAAAGAAACCAGTCGTATTCATTTTCATCGCCATAAGATACTGCGTGCATTTCAGGGACATACTGAACAGAACGCAAGTTGGCGCGTTGATATCGCAGACCTTCTACCGTTCCATCATTGACGTGAACGTGGGAAATTTCAGCAACTTCCGGCTTGATACTGTCACGCTCCACAGTATAGCCATGGTTTTGAGCAGTAATTATAATTCGTCCGGTTTCTGTGTTGCGTACGGGGTGACTGCTTCCTCTGTGCCCATAAGGCAATTTCGACACCTGCATACCAGCGGATAAAGCGATCAGCTGATGTCCGAGGCCCATGCCAAACATGGGAAGGTCGCTTTTATATAATGAACGTATTTCCGGGAGAATCGAGGTACAGCTCAATGGACTGCCGGGGCCGGCAGACAAAAATACGCCGTCGAAACCGCCTTGTAAAATTATTTCTGCAGCAGTTGTGGCAGGGAAGACTGTGATATCACAATTGCGTTCTTTGAAAGCGGCAAGCACACTGTTTGCAATACCAAAATCCAGAATGGCAACTTTTTTCCCATCGCCTGGAATATGTTTTTGCACAGAAGTAGTCACTTGTTTAACCAATGCAAGAGGTTGTTCCTGCGTAGTGCGGATTGCCTCAAGAGCCTCCTGCACAGAAAAAGACTCCGCAAAGATCAGCATCGCGTTCATCGTGCCCTGATTGCGGAGTATACGGGTTAACGCACGGGTATCAATCCCGCAAATACCCGGAATATCATGTTTTTTTAAATAATCATCCAATGTTCCTGCACAACGGAAATTGCTTCCTCTGGGAGCAATATGCCGCACAATCAATGCAGAAATCCAAGGCTGATCAGACTCTTCGTCTCCCTCGCAGATTCCATAATTACCCATCAAAGGATAGGTCGTTACGACGCCCTGACCGGCATATACAGGATTCGTCATCCATTCCTGATAGCCTGTCATGGAATTATTGCATACCAAATGGAATATATTTTCCTTTGCGGCGCCGATGGCATCTCCTTCCAGCATCATTCCGTTTTCCAGCAATAAAGTTGCTTTCATTGGCTGTTTTCCTCCTATCCGGCAGATGATCCGCCAAATCTGGTGCGTCTGCCGCGCACTGAAAATGTTTGTTGAAATTGTACCCCAAAACAGACCAAAACGCAATCAAAATTCCTTGTGTTTTTGCCCAGTTTTTGATTTCTGTCAAGTATGACAGATTCCAGAGGGAAGCAGCTGCTTTTTTTCGTCTTTTTTCTCAGCGTATAATTAAAGTTTATTCTGGAAACAATGTATACAATGAATACAAAACAGATGGATTCTCTGACGGGTCACTTTTGGAAGGAAGTGGTTTTGTGGCGATTGCCTTTTTCCGCACCGTAATTTTATATTTGCTGCTCATCGTTGGAATTCGTCTTTTAGGGAAGCACCAGGTGGGAGAATTAGAGCCGTCTGAA
>JAFOJR010000083.1 GCA_017420125.1 Oscillospiraceae bacterium
GCTGCCATGAATTTACTGCAGGCAGAGGCCACATTAAACGAAATCGTCCAGCTGGTGGGAAAAGATTCCCTTTCTCCTGCTGACCAGCTGACACTGGAAACCGCCAAAATGGTGCGGGAAGACTTTTTACAGCAAAACGCCTTCCTGGACGTGGACAGTTATTCCTCTTACGACCGGCAGGCAAAGCTGTTGGCTTTGATTCTCCGCTATGACGCTCTTTGCCGCAAAGCGCTGGAGCAGGACGTGGCACTCTCGTCCCTTCTGGAGCTGCCGGAACGGGAGCAGATCGGCCGTGCCAAAACGGTTCCTGCAGATCAGTACGCAGCGGAATACGAAAAAATTGACCAGGGCTTTACCACCCGTATACAAGCACTCATAGAGGAAGGAGGCATGGCAGAATGATTAAAGAATATCGTACCATTGCTGAAATCTCCGGCCCTCTGATGGTGGTGCATCAAACCGAAGGCGTTACTTATGACGAGCTGGCAGAGATTGAACTGCCCAACGGAGAACTGCGCCATTGCAAAGTGCTGGAAGTCAACGGCGACAATGCTGTCGTGCAGTTGTTTGACAGCTCTGCCGGCATCAATCTGGCCCAGAGTAAAATCCGTTTTTTAGGTCACAGCCTGGAACTTGGCGTTTCAGACGATATGCTGGGCCGGGTATTTGACGGCATGGGCCGTCCCATCGACGGCGGGCCGGATATTCTGGCTGAGGAATACAAAGACATCAATGGCCTGCCCATGAATCCCGCCGCGCGGGATTATCCCTCGGAATTCATTCAGACGGGAATTTCCACCATTGACGGACTGAACACCTTGGTTCGCGGCCAGAAACTTCCTATCTTTTCCGGCTCCGGCCTGCCCCACGCGGCTTTGGCCGCTCAAATCGCCCGCCAGGCCCAGGTGTTGGGCGCGGACGAGTCCAATTTCGCCGTGGTGTTCGCCGCTATCGGCATCACTTTTGAAGAATCGGAATTCTTCGTCCAGGAATTTCGCCGCACGGGAGCCATCGATCGCGCTGTGCTGTTTACCAATCTTGCCAATGACCCGGCAGTGGAACGAATTGCCACACCCCGTATGGCGCTGACAGCGGCAGAATATCTGGCTTTTGAAAAAGGGATGCACGTGCTGGTTATTCTCACGGACATCACCAACTACGCAGAAGCTCTGCGGGAAATTTCCGCTGCGCGAAAAGAAGTTCCCGGCCGCCGTGGTTATCCGGGCTATCTATATACCGACCTTGCCACAATGTATGAGCGGGCCGGCCGGCGGGTAGACCATCCCGGCTCTATCACCTTAATCCCCATTTTGACCATGCCGGAGGACGACAAAACCCACCCCATCCCCGATCTCACCGGCTATATTACAGAAGGACAGATCATCCTGTCCCGTACCCTGTACCGTCAGGGCATTTTGCCCCCTGTAGACGTGCTGCCCTCTTTGTCCCGTTTGAAGGACAAAGGCATCGGGCCGGGCAAAACCCGCGAAGATCATGCAGGAACCATGAACCAGCTCTTCGCCGCCTATGCCACCGGCAAGGAAACCAAAGAGCTGATGTCCATTTTAGGTGAAGCGGCTTTAACGCCTACAGATTTGCTGTATGCCAAATTTGCCGACGAATTTGAGCGCCGCTATGTAGCCCAGGGCTCGGAAGAAAATCGTTCCATCGAGGAAACGCTGAATCTGGGCTGGGAACTGCTGTCCATCCTGCCCCGTTCTGAGTTGAAACGAGTCAGTCCGGAAATGATCGAAACATATCTGCCCAAAGACAAGGCGGAACCAGGGAGGTGATACGATGGCATCCGTCACTGTAACCCCCACCCGCATGGAGCTGACCCGGCTGAAAACCCGGCTGAAAACCGCTATCCGCGGCCATAAGCTGTTGAAGGGAAAGCGGGATGAACTCATGCGCCAGTTTTTGGATAATGTGCGCTACAATCGGACCCTTCGCGCTAAAGTGGAGGAAGGCCTTTCCAACGCACACGCTTCCTTTTCTGTGGCCGCTGCCGTCATGTCGCCGGAGATGCTGGAACAGTCTTTGCTGTATCCCACCCAAAAGGTAGATCTTGCGATTTCAAAACGGAACATCATGAGTGTCAACGTGCCGGTTTATCAATTTCAGCCGGCAGAAAATGATGACGCCCAGCAGTTTCCTTACAGTTTTGCCATGACCTCCGGCGAATTGGACAGCGCCATCGAACAGCTCTCCGCCGTGTTTCAGGATATGCTGGAGTTGGCCCAAGTGGAAAAAACCACCCAGCTTCTGGCAGAGGAAATCGAAAAAACCCGTCGGCGGGTCAATGCGCTGGAATATGTCCTCATTCCCAATATGCAGGAAAATATCCGCTATATTTCCATGAAACTGGAGGAAAATGAGCGAGGCAACCTGACCCGCTTGATGAAAGTGAAGGAAATGATGGTAGAACAGACGTTCCAGGCACAAAAGGAACGAACTGCTCAATCCATCGCCCAGGCGAAAGCACAGTGGGAAGAAAGCAATTAAAAAACGGCGCTGTACAAGTCAGGGCAAATCAGAGGGTATCATTCCGAAAAAAATCGGCACAGCTGGTTGAACGCGACCAGCTATGCCGATTTTCCTTTTGTCGCTTCGATTGTCGGATTCCGGCAGATCGAAACTGCCGATAACGCTCCAAAGGCTGGGCCCGGAAGGAAGTATCCATCCGGGCCCATTTGTTGCTCTGTATCGAAAGGCAAAATAATCAATCGGTGTCTTTCGTAAAATTAGATTCGCATAATCCCATTTTCAAATACGCGCTGCTGCATGCTGTGCGTAAATACAAATTTCAGGGAGCAGGGACACATTGGTTTAGCAAAGACTTTTCATTAGGAGTCGCTTTATTCTCCCCGCAGGAACATCATGCTGTCCTCATTATCGCCCCACATAATCAAATCGTATCCGACATCATTCTCCTCTGCAGGCGTAAATTGGATGTAGGTCGCTTGTCCACCATTTGATTCTGCGTAGTAAGCATTGGGCTCTCCGGCTGAGGGCACGATACGTCCGTTGTCCACTTCCCTATATTCAGCAGGCTCCCGATACCACATAAACAATGACCAACTTCCGTCCGCTTCGATCTGGAGGTAGGCTTCGCTGTCGACAGGTCTTTCCGTCTCCCAGCGCCCAGCCAGAGCAGCAACTTCTTCTGTCCGGTCTGCGTCAGGCGCAGGTGCACCGGCAGAGCCGTTTTCCTCTCCCTGCTCCTGGGTGTTGGCGGGCGTTTCCGCCGCCGCATCCGCGGTCAAGGTAAAGGTCCCCAGGACGCTTTCCACGTCTTTGTTCATGTCCTGATAGTCCTCGGCAAACTCCGGGTTAAATTGCACGTCCGAGGGAAGCACGGCAACATATCGCGTGCCGTCGTCCAGAGTTGCCAACGGGGTCACCGGGACCACATCCGCCATCTCATCCGCTTCCGCTGCGTCCAGCCGCATCACGGTGAACAGTACGCCGCCGTTTTCCTCATCATGGCTGGAGGAAGCGCAGATATGCACACTGCCCGCTTCGTCCACGACATCAAATCGGCCCTCCCAGCTGGCTGGCATGGTCAGGCTCCAACCCTGTTCATTTTCATAAACAATGCTGTCTCCTTCCCAAGCGCCGGGCTGAGACTCCATAACCTCTTCAGTTGCATCGGGTACCTCGTCAGATGGCTTTGCGGCTTCTTGTCCTCCGCAAGCTGTCAAAAGGGCAAACATACTTAGGGCAAGAAGCCCTGCAAATAATTTCTTTTTCATTTGTTCCTCCTTATCAGAATTGGTGATTGAAAATTTGCCTTATTTTATTTTTTATCTCGTTTCGGTTTGCGGAAAAAGATCACCGGCCCGAAAGCGCCGGGCCCCCGGCGAGGATTGTCGCGGGAAATTGTTTTTCATATAAAAGCTTCACTCCTCAAAAAATCCAGTTGCGTTCTGGCGTCGCTTTCGCGCTGCACCCTTTCTCTTGTTGCCCGAGCAAGCCAAACGATAAACCTGATCATCTTTTGATCAGTTCGAAAGCAAGGTAGGAGCTGTTTTCCTTCATCCATCCGTTCGCCAGTCGGAAGTCCGGCTGCACCAGGCGGCTGCGCATCCCTGCCGGCAGTTTATGGACAGGAAGAAACAGAAGGCCGAAACTGCGGCGGAGGGAATACTCTGATCCGCACAACTGACATACATCTTCGCTGGACAGCTCCGTGCCACCGTGCCAGGATGCCTGGTGGTGACGCAACAGCTTCCGCCGCTTTTTGGATGGGATGTCGAAAATAAACCTCCCGCCGGGTTTCAGAATACGATGAACCTCCCGAAAGATTCCTGCGATCACAGACGGTTCCAGGTGCATCAGAAGATGGAAGGTATACACCGCGTCGAAAGAAGCGTCCGTAAAGCCTGTATCATCTGCAAATGCCTCTACGAATATGACGTCCCCGTACCGCTCTCTGGCTTGAGCCAGCATTTCCGCGCTGGCGTCCAGCCCGTGGGTGGCATAGCCCGTGAGCCGCCCTGTGCCGCAGGCGATTTCCAGCCTCTGCTCCGGCTTATCCGGGGGAAAAAGCTGATCCAGGATTATGCGCTCCTGGGCATCGATAAAACGCCCGTAGCTGTTTCCGAATCTGCTTTCATCATAAGTACTGGCGATCTCGTCGTAGTAGGCTACGACGATGTCTTTTCCTTTATTCTCCATAGATCATCTGCCTTTCACTTCCAGAAAAGACTGTCCGGTCAGCAGATCTGATCGGGCAGGGTGAGAGATATTCGAAACATCATCTCTGAAACACCGACCCCCGGCTCACCGTCGCTTTGGTTTCATGATCTATCGTTTCTCGAGAGGTCACGAAGTTGAAGATGGATCGCAGAACCTCCTGGATGTGCTTGGAGAGATAAAGTGCTTGCAGGTTGTGCGTTTCATCGGGACAGATAAATTCCTCTTTTCCGAAAACGAAAACCGGGCTGCAAAATCGGTGATATTATAAAATATTATAGTGAAGAAGTCAAGCTGGCAGAAGGGCGGGACGGCCAGCTCCTTTTTCAGTTCACGCAGGCGGTCTGCTTTGCTCTTTATTTCCTTACAGTAGGCTTTCCTCCCTTTGCCTATAGAGGAAACGACTATGCAGGAGCATTTCTACTTTTACATGGTCGTTATTCTTTGTCATCCGCTTGAAGAATGCCGGTTCAAAATATGCTCGTTTTTCATTTCACTAATTGGCCCTTCAAAAAGCAGGGCTGTTTTCCTTTGTTTATTGCCCTTTTTGCATCATTTTTTTGCAGCAGGCTACAATCCCGCTGGAACCAATTCGATCTGCACCCAGATGCAAAAACCGAATGCCGGCTTCCGGCGTTCGGATTCCCCCGGCTGCTTTAATCCGCACGCCCTCTCCCACACAGCGGGCAAACAGGGCAACATCCGCTTCCTCTGCGCCGCCGAAAGCAAAACCGGTAGAGGTCTTGATATAGTCTGCCCCGGCATCTGTCACCACCTGGCATAACGTTTCCTTTTCTTTTTCTGTCAGCAGACAGGCTTCTACAATCACTTTTAAAATTTGAGTCTGGCAAGCGGCTCTCACCGCTGCAATTTCCTTCTGTACTGCGGCAAAATTGCCCTCTTTCACCCGTCCTACAGAAATCACCATGTCCAATTCCGATGCGCCGTTTCGGACGGCGTCCTCTGCTTCAAACACTTTGACCGCGGTAGTTTGCGTCCCGTTTGGAAAGCCAATCACGGTGCAGATGGGGATCCGTCCCGCCACATAATCCGCTGCCTGTTTCACAAACACCGGCGGAATACAGACAGAGGCGGTTTGAAATTCCATCCCTTCGTCGCAAAGTTGTCGGATGTTGTCCCAGGTGGCATCCACCGATAAGCAAGTATGGTCCACATGGCGCAATAGTTCTGTCTGCCCCAAAACACTCTCCTCCTCTTTGTTATATCCCTTGATAATGACAAACTCCTTTTTCGTCCTCCTGCCGGGTCAGTGCCCCTCTGGCCAGCAATTCGTCTACATGGGCCATAGCCTCTCCCACGGCAAACCACTTCTGGGCCAGAGGAAACTCTGCCCACGATCTGCTGCGGATTTTCCATGTCATCTTTCCGGCCAGCTCATATGCTGTCAGCCCCGGCTGCTCCCGCACAATCTGCTCCGCTTCCGCCAGGCGGGTCTGATGGTGGATCAGCAATGCCGCAATACGCTCCTGAAGGGGCATCTCCGCTTCCCGGTGCCCGGGGAGCGGAATTTGAATATCATACTGCTGCAAGTCCCGCAGGCTTTCACAATAATCGCCCAGGGCATTTTCTACCCCAGGCCACGCAATGATATTGGGCGTAATGTCAAACAGCACATGGTCGCCCAAAAACATCAGTTTTAATTCCGGCAGATGGAGGCACATATGGCCCGGTGTATGGCCGGGCATGCTGCGGCAAATCAGCTGATATCCTCCGTATTGGAGCACCTGCCCGTCTTCTACCGGTACATATGGCCCACCTTGGGGCGGCGCATAGATCCGTGCAGGATTCTGCTTCCAAAGCCGGATCAATTCCTCTTTTGGAAATCCTTCCCGGGCAAACCGCTGGTCAAACCGTTCCCAGCTTCCCGGATGGTCTTCCGAATTCTTTTGGTAAGAACGAAGCCAGGAAAGTTCCACCCTGCCGATGTAAATGATTCCCGCTTCTCCTGCCAATTCCGCCGCAAGCCCCACATGATCTGAATGATGATGGGTAATAAAGTAATCCGTCTCCGCCAGAGAAACGCCCAGCTCATCCAGCGCCGCGCGCAGAAACAGCCTGCATTCCGGCCGATGAAATCCTGTGTCTATCAGCAAATTTCGGGGGCCGCGGATCAGATAACTGTTGGTGTATTTCAAAGGACTGCCCGGCAGCGGGACAGGGATCCGGATAATTCCATCTGCACATTCTTTCCACATGGATGTTCTCCTCTTCTTCTAATGGGCCTATTGTAGCACGCTTTTTCCGGCGGTGCAACGCCTGCCAAAAACAGAGGGCCCAAACAGCCGTCTGCCGTTCGGGCCCTCTTTATTGTTTCACTGCGGTTAAGGTTCTTGCAGCAGCGGTTTCCTGATATAGGCCAACACCGCACCGATGGCGGTGGCAAACACTGCTCTGGCCGGAATGATAAAGGGGATATGATATACCTGCTCCACATGGTCAAAGATCCATCTGGCCCGTGGAATGGTGGTCAACGTCCCCGTCAGCACCACTTCTTTCACCTGATCGTTCCGACAGGCAAACACCGCCAGCATTCCAATGGTTTCAAACACCATGTCCAAAATGCCCAGCGCATTGTCTCCTGCAGTGGCATTATCCCGCCATTTGCCAAAGTTAGAAGCCGTTACCGTGTCCGGCAGTGTGTCCATAGGGGCATTGGTAATATCCCCCACGGTCAAATTCACATTGGACAGGTCTCCTGTTTCCGCCAGTTCCACAATGGAAGAAAACTGGTTGAGTCCACAGAGCCGGGAGCAAAGGCCTTCAATCGTGCCGCCGCCCACACCGCTGCCGCCGATATGGACATCTGTTTCCTCGCCGGCGCGGACATAAGCCGTTCCTGTTCCCATGCTGACCACCAAAGCTTCTCTTTTCCCGGAAAGGGCAAGGCCGCCCCGGCCAATGGCTGTGAATTCCGGCACGCGAATCACCGGAACCCCTATCATTTCATCCGGCAGAAAACTGGCCCCCACGCCGGTCAACACAACGGCGGAGAGGTCTTTGGTCTTTAATTCATTCTCCCGCAGGAATCGTCCCATGCCGCCATAAGCAGAGGTGACTGGATCAGACGCACGCACCTGCAATGTGTCAATCAGTTTTCCTTCTGTCGTCAGTCCGGCCAATTTCGTGGTGGAGCCGCCGATATCAATTCCCAAGATCACTTTCATCCGTCTTTCCTCTTTCTCTTACAGTTTCATCATCATATGATATCCCGCATGCTTTGTCAAGGGAATTCCCCTTTTCGTCCCTGCACGAAACAAATGGCCGACGACCCTGCACTTCTGCAAGGTCATCGGCCGCTCCTCTTCTATTCGTCCACCAGGGCCTCACCCACAGTGTAAATATCCCCTGCACCTACGGTGAGAATCAGGTCTCCCGGCTCTGCAATCCTGCGCAAATGCTCCGTCAATTCCGGCAAAGTGGAGAAATATTGGCTGCCCGGAATCTGATCGGCCACATCCTTTGCAGAAATACCGATGGTGTTCTTTTCCCGGGCGGCATAGATCTCCGCCAGCAGTGCCACATCTGCCACTTTCAATTCCTTCACAAAATCATCAAATAATGCCTTTGTTCTGGTGTATGTGTGTGGTTGGAAGGCACAAATCACCCGCCGATAGCCCAGTGATTTTGCCGATTTCAGAAGAGCATGCAGCTCACTGGGATGGTGGGCATAATCGTCATACACCTTGGCCCCTTTATATTTCCCTTTATACTGGAAGCGGCGCTCCGAACCCCGGAACACACTCAGGCCTTTGGAAATTGCCTCACCAGAGACACCCAACGCAATGGCGGCGGCTGCCGCCGCCATTGCGTTGGCTACATTATGCTGCCCTGGAACCTGAAGCAAAATGTGGGCATAGGGCATGCCTTGATAGATCAGATCAAACGCGGGCAGATTCTGCTCCAGCGTCAAATTGGCACAATGCACCATTGCCTCTTCTGTAAAACCAAAGGTTATTATTCGACGGGGGATCCCGGCAACGGCCTCC
>JAFOJR010000084.1 GCA_017420125.1 Oscillospiraceae bacterium
CAGGTTCAGCGTGATGGTATGACCGTCGCCGTCAAAGATGCCGCCATAGCGATTGGAGTCCAAGCCTATAGGTATCCACTCAGTTGTGCTGGGAACTTCGATGTCCGCCGTCACTTTGCCGTTGATGGTCGTTTCTCCGCCGTTGACTGCATTGGAGAACCATATCAGTTCATCCACATTGCTGATTAAGTAGTTGCCTTCTGCATCCTGTGCGGGTGCTTTGACCACTTCCGTGCCGCCCTGCCATTTGAGAACGGGATAGCCGCTGTTAAGCGTTGCATCCGCGTCTTTGTTCCAGACCGCAGGATCGTTGTTTGCATCCAGAGCAAGGACTATATCGTCCGCTTTCAGCTCGTCGGCTGTCTTGGCGCCGGTCAGGCTGTCCACATTTCCGCCGTATACGCCGTTTGCATCATTGGTCCGCAGCGTATCCAGATAATAACTGTTGAATACACCGCCGTTTTTCAGTTCATTGCCTTCATTCTGTCCCACAATGGGATTATATTGCCCTGCACCGGATACCGCGCCGATGTCGTAGCAGTTTTTCACAACGGAAAGCTCATTGTTGAAACCGGTGATGCCGCCAACCCATTTCATCTGGCTGTTGCCGATTGCACCGCTGTTATAGCAGTTTTCAATGGTGCCGGCTTCGATGGCTGCGTTGTTGTTGCCGTTGCGTCCGGCAATGCCGCCGCAACCGTTTTTGCTGGTGTTTTTCTTTCCGTCGATGGTTCCGGTATTGACGCAGCCGGAAATAATCCCTGCGTTTTCGCCGGTAATGCCGCCTACCTGGCTGTAACCCATTATCGCGCCGGTGTTCATGCAGTTGATCACTTTGGTGTTGTCCTTGGAGGAAGCGTCCCGGGCTCCTACGAAGCCGGCAATGCCGCCCACGTTATAAACGCCTTCTGCAGTCACCGCCAACTGCGAAGTGACGCCGGAAATGGTCCCGCCGGTGGACAGCAGGCCGGTCACGCCGCCTACATAATCCAGGCCGTTTGCCGTGGACGTGACGGAACCGGATACCGTGAAGTCTTTCACCGTGCCGCTGACATTGCCGAACAGGCCGGCATAGCCGCTGTCGGTGTTCACCGTCATATTGGAGATGCTCTTCCCTGCCCCGTCAAAGGTACCCGCGAAAGCGGTTCCGGAAACATAGTGATACGTATAGGAGGGGTTGTAGTTAATGTTCTTATCGCTGCCGTCTTTATAGGAATTGCCTGTATTGTCATACAGCAGCTTATATTGGGCCAGCGCCGCATCCAGTTCTTCCTGAGAGGACACGGGAACGGGAATTTCTTCCGTCTTGCCGCCGATGGGCATCCAGTCGATACCGGCAAGGTCGATATCGTTGGCCAGAGTGACCGTCTTGC
The DNA here is from genome assembly GCA_017420125.1 of Oscillospiraceae bacterium. Lineage (GTDB taxonomy): Bacteria > Bacillota > Clostridia > Oscillospirales > Oscillospiraceae > RGIG529. The sequence goes on from JAFOJR010000084.1 coordinate 1,374, forward strand.
CCGCGAGGGAATCTCCGCCGTTGACTGTATTGGAGAACCATACCAGTTCATCCGCATTGCTGATTAAGTAGTTGCCTTCCGCGTCCTGTGCGGGGGTCTGGGGTTCAGTTTTGGTAACAAAAGCTGCCGGGACAGGATATCCTGCCACTCCGTTCTCCGCCATCACAGAAGCAATTCCATCTGTTTCTGCGGGGAAGCCCCAGTTGTCTGCACCCAGTAAGGTGACAAAATCTGCGGATTTCATTTCTTCCGCGGTCTTCCAGCCGCCGGAAACCAACGTATTGCCGTTCAAAATGCTGCTGGGATAACCGGGGGCGGAGCCCTCTAATGCATAGCAGTTGGTAACATCGGCTGTGGATTGGTTCAGCGCCACAGCACCGACGTTTGCAGCCGTAGCTGTGTTGGTCACCATGCCAACATTATAGGAGTTGCTGGTGGGGCCTTCCGCTGCACCGGATACGCCGCCTACATTGGCAGACCGATAGCCGCCTGTGACCGTACCGAAGTTTACACAGTTGTCTACCGATGCGCCGTTCCACAGCGTACCGACCACGCCGCCTACGCCCTTGGCGCCGTTCTGGGTTAAAACGGAAGCGAAGTTTACGCAGTTTTTCACGGTTATCGAATGCCCGCTGGCTACATGGAGGGTCTTGCCCACCACGCCGCCGAAGGAGCGGTAGCCGTGGAAATATCCGCTGACAGCAATATTTTCAATGGTAATATCGGTGGCGGGATAGTCGGTTCCGTCCGCCGCACCCAAACGGCCAAACAGACCGCCTGCCTGGGAGCCGTTGCCGCCTACGCCGCTGCCGTTGTCGGAACGTTCACAATAAACGTTCTTCACCACATGCCCCTGTCCGTCAAAGCTGCCGAAAAACAGACCATACCAAACTTCGCTGTTCAGATCATTGGATGCCTGAGAGCCAACAGGATAATAATTTGGTCCGCTCCAGGCGCCGTCTGCATATACGCCGCCCATATCAATGTCGTTGTCCAGGTAGAACTGCACCCCTTCAAAGGTGTTCTGCTGAGTGGGAATGTTGCCCACAATCCCTGTAACATTGCCATTGGTATATGTGGCATAGTCGCTCAATTGCCCCAGATGCTCGGAGCAAATCCATGCCAGTGCTTCCCACTGTGCCGGTGTGGTGATGTGATATTCTGTCTGTACGTTATTTTCATCGTACCATCTGAAATCCAGCACGCCGTTCCAGACCAAAGCATCCGGATCGGGTGTTTCTGCTGCCGCTTTCTCTACAGCGAAACTTTTGTCCGTTTCATTCCACGTGGCCGCAAAGGTTTCACCGTTCACCGTCAGACTGTGGTCCTGGCCTGTGACGTAGAAATAAAGATTGGTTTCTCCGTTTTCATACCAGTTGGAGGGAGTGGAAGAAATGGGAACCTGATCCGCTTTGTCCAGGTTTTCATTTACAAATCCATATGCATGCAGGCCGCCGGAATAAAAATCTGTTCCGTCCACCTGCACAGAGAAGGAAGTAGCCGGGGTTTCCAGCGCCGTGGTATCAAAGGCCAGCCGGTAAACCGTTTCGTTCTGCCCGTTCAGCCGCTGGGCCGTGATGGCCGCGTCGTTGACGCCCTGGGTAAATTCCTGTCCCTGATAACCGGTGGTGTTGCCGGCTGCGTTTTTGTCAATATAACAGCGCAGGGAACCGCCGTTTACATACAGCGTGCCGCCGGAGGAATCGTTCCCGCCGTCATATCCGCCGCCGCCCACAGCGGCGCCGCTGAAGTCTACATTAATATTGACATTGGCATCTTTTTCCAGATAAACGGTTGTGCCGTCGGATGCACCGCCGGATCCCGCGGAACCGCCGATACATGCGGCCCGGCTGACCGACATCAGATTATAGGTGCCGCTGACGAACTTTACAAAGCCCGGCGTCTCTGTGGTGCTGCTTGCACCGCTGCCTGCGCCGATGAGGGCACCCTGCTTGGTGCCCTTGGCAAAGAGCATACCGGTCATGTCAAAGGTGATATCGCCGTTGAGCTCGCCGGTGTTGCCGCCAATGCCGGACCCCTGGGCCTGTTTATAGAAATACAAGGTCCCGTCGCCTGCGATTGTCAAAGCTGTGCCTGTTCCCACATGAATCCCGGCTACGGATGCCGCGCCGACATTATGGTCAATGACACAAGTCCCTTTGATGGTCAGCGTATTGCCGGCCCCGGTAAAGTTTACCGTGTTATAGGAACTGCTGCCTTCAATATGCACATCCTGCAGCGTCAGATTTGCCCCAGCTTGGGCGCTGGCGTCAAAGCTGACGACATTGGGTGTGGTGGTCATGTTGCCATCACTGTCCCACTGGGCACCGTTGCCGATGATGACAACCGGCTCCGTGGTTTGGATGGTGATCAAACCTCCGGCGTCGGAGGCCAGCTGATATTCACCGCCTGCCGTGATGGTTTCGCCGCCTGACAGTGTGGAATCAGCAGCACTCGCTGAAATACCCATACCGCAAAGCAGTGAAAACAGCATCGACAAAACAAGCAGCAAAGATACGCTTTTTCTCATTTTGCGTTTCAAGATTGCAGAACTCCTTTCCTTTCTAAAAATAATCGTACATCTTTGCAGTCTTCTCCCGCAGGAAAAGAAAACAACCCCTCTGTTTGATCCATAAAACAGTGTCCATACTCTGGAATGCGGCCGTGGTTTTGTCCGCGCTGCACGGTTGATTTTGCCTGTGGGTCGTTTTTTCCTCAACATCCCTCCTTTTTCGTATGCCCCCGAAAGAGCACACCGCTCCATTTTTAAATTTTGCTGCGCTCCGCCCGATTCCCGTCTGCGCATCCGCAGCGGCTTTCGGCAGTTTTCCTTTTCTCCTGCCCTCGCACAGAGCTTTGCTTTGAAAAAGACTTTATTTGAAATGCATGGCAGTCGCCAGTTGCCATTGCACATTCAAACCTTATGAATCCAGAAATGTCTTCAGATTTTTCATCATACCTGCAACCTGGGCACGTGTGGCCGCGCCCTGGGCCGTCAGTGTCCCGCCGATGTTTGCCAAAAGCCCGTTGGCTTCTGCCCATCGCATGCCGTCCACTGCCCAGCTGGAAACCGGGCCGTATGCCGTGGGAACCGCTCCCGTGGCCTTGCCTCCGGTATAGCGATATAAAATGGTTGCCATCTGTTCCAGCGTAATCACACCGTCGGGTGTGAACCGTCCGCCGCCGGTGCCGTTGACAATGTTTTTCCCTGCGGCCCATCGAACGCCATCGGTATACCACTGTCCGGCCGGAACATCTGAAAAGGTGGCGCTGGTGTTGGGCGCCGGCGTCCCGGCATATCGGTGCAGCACGGTTGTAAACATGGAGCGGGTCATGGTGCCGTCCGGTGTGAACCGTCCGCCGCCGGTCCCTTTGAACAGTCCGGCTTCCGACACATAGGCAACCGCATCTGCATACCAGGCGTCTGCCGGCACATCTGTGTAATTACTGC
>JAFOJR010000085.1 GCA_017420125.1 Oscillospiraceae bacterium
CCAGATGAGATGAGATAATATGCACTTATGACAATAAACTGAAATAACACTGCCATATCAGCATAGCAGAATCAGTCACGACTCTAAAACAATATACGCATCCCGTTCGGCACCGACAGAGACATAGCGCACTGGGCATCCTACTGCGTTTTCCACATAACGAATATACTCCTGTGCGGCTTTTGGCAAATCATCAAAAGTCCGACATTGAGAAATGTCACAATGGAAACCTTCCAAATATTCATAAATCGGTTTTGCCCGTACGAGTCGATCCCCTGTCGGAAACGTATCTGTCCGTATGCCATCTACTTCGTAGGCAACACAAACAGGAATTTGTTCCATATAAGACAATACATCAAGCTTTGTCAAAGCTAAACAAGTTGCGCCCTGCACAAATGCACCATAACGAGAGGCAACTGCATCAAAACCACCTACTCTTCTGGGCCGCCCAGTTGCCGCGCCGTATTCTCCGCCTGCTTCGCGAAGCGCATCACCGTCTGCACCGAATAATTCTGCAGTAAAAGGGCCTTCTCCCACACAGCTGGAATATGCTTTTACAATTCCAACAACTTCATCCAGAGTATGTCCAGGGATGCCCGCACCAAGAGGCGCATAGGCCGCAATAGTAGATGAAGAAGAAGTGAAAGGATAGATTCCAAAATCAATATCGCGTAAAGCACCCAGCTGAGCTTCAAACAAGATGTTTTTTGTCTTTGCTGCTTCAGTTAAAAACTGAGTTGTATCGCAGACACAATTTAAAATGGGTTCCCCATATTTTTGTAGCCATTGGAGCATGTCTTCTGCCTGAATAGGCTTCCTTTGATATCCGCCCTGAATAGTTAAATTTTTCCACTCCACAATTTGTGCTACTTTATGAGGCAATGTATCCGGCGATAAAAGATCTCCCATTCGCAAAGTTTTTTTCATGTATTTATCCGCATAAACCGGGGCAATGCCTCGCCGAGTGGAACCGAATTTTGCATCTCCCAGCCGATCTTCCTCTAACTCGTCCAGTAACTTGTGGTAGGGCATGCATATGGTCGCTTTATCACTGATCTTCAAATTATCCAGTCCAATGTGAATACCTTTTTCCTGTAAAGATTGTATTTCATGATATAAGTGTTCTAAATCAATGACCATGCCATTTCCCATAACGTTAACAGTAGTTTTGCGCAAAATTCCAGAAGGAAGCAGGTTCAAAATAAATTTTCCGCTGTCATTGATTACGGTGTGTCCTGCGTTATTACCGCCTTGATATCGAACTACAACTTCATATTGGGAAGAAAGCAAATCTACCATCCTTCCCTTTCCTTCATCGCCCCAGTTCACTCCTACAATGGCTGTTAGCATTATACATCACTCCTGCTTTATACGTTAATTGAAACTGCAATACCTAACAAGGCTGCGTGTTTCTCTAAAGTCGGCTGTACATATTCTGATAAAAATTCTTCCGTTTGTTCTTTGGCGCGGCCCGTGAATTTTTCAAAAGGCAAAAGAGCTTGTATTTCTTCCATCGTCAAACCAAATCGTGGATCATTTGCAATCCGGTTCAACAAATTGTTTTCCGCGCCATAAAGTTTCACTTCTTTTGCAGTGGAAACGGAATGTTCCCGAATGGCTTCGTGCAGCGTTTGACGATCTCCGTCTTTTTCTTTCACGCAATACATTAAGATGGTTTCTGTCGCCATGAAAGGAAGTTCGTCAAATAAATGCCTCTCCATCATTTTTGGATAAACCGTAATACCATTGATCAGATTAATATAAAGAGATAAAATTGCATCCACGGCAAGAAATGCTTCTGGAATGCTGATCCGGC
>JAFOJR010000086.1 GCA_017420125.1 Oscillospiraceae bacterium
AGAAGCAACCGTGCCGACGGCAGTTCCCACAATGGCTCTTGTCAGAGGGAAGACCATGATCATCAAAATGAGAAATGGGACGGAACGAAGCAGGTTGATCACAATATTCAACACATGCATCAAACCTTTGGGGAGAGGCAGAACACCATTTTTTTCTCCGGCCACCAAAAGAATGCCAAGGGGCAGACCGATGGCAAGAGAAAATGCCGTTGCCAATATCGTGACATAAACGGTTTCCCACAACGCAAGAGGAAATTCTGCTTGAAAGATCCGAAGCGCTTCCGACACGGCATCGGAGGAAAATACTTTTTCAAGCATTGTTTTTCACCTCCTCGACAATCACATCCGGAATGTTTTGCAAATAGTCCAGAGCCTGTTGTACCACGCCGTCATCATCTGCAATTCCCAACAGCATGTTTCCATATACTTTATCTCCGATAGTCTTCGTGGAAGCGGACAAAATGTTAGCTGCAATATTTTTTTCCATAGCCATGGTTGCAATCAGCGGAGACCCAGCAGCGGACGCACCGTTGAACACCAGGCGGATACAGCGTTCTCCCACACGCTGCGGCTGCAGGTCTTCCGCACTGTCAGGAAATACCAGTCGTTTTGCCGCGGCAGACTTCGGCTTGGAAAAAACAGCTGTAACAGTGCCTTCTTCCACCACGGCGCCATCGTCCAAAATGGCGACATGATTGCAGATTTCTTCTACAACACTCATTTGATGGGTGATGAGAATAATGGTGATGCCCAAGGTTTTGTTGATTTCCCGGAGCAATTCCAAAATCGAATGTGTGGTTTTAGGGTCCAGCGCGCTGGTTGCTTCGTCACACAGTAAAATTTTTGGGTTGGTTGCAAGCGCTCTTGCGATGGCAATCCGCTGCTGCTGTCCACCAGACAGTTGAGCGGGATATGCATTTGCTTTGTCCGGCAGTCCAACAGTTTCCAAAAGTTCCAGCGCGCGCTTTTTGGCTTCTGTCTTTTTCATGCCGGTCAATTCCAAAGGAAAGCAAATGTTTTTCAAACAGGTGCGTTGCATCAGCAAATTAAATCCCTGAAAAATCATCGTGACATTTCGGCGAACTTTTCGCAGTTCCACGTCTGGAAGAGTTCCAATATTCTGTCCGTCAATGAAAACAGAACCTTCTGTGGGACGTTCCAGCATATTGATGCAGCGCACGAGAGTACTTTTCCCTGCGCCGCTCATACCGATGATTCCATAAATGTCACCATCCTGAATGGTCAGCGTTACATCTTTCAAAGCCTCTACTACACCATCCGCTGTTTGAAAGGATTTTGATAGATTTTTGATTTCGATCATGGATAACCTCCACACTACACATTATAATAAAGATGCGCCGGTTGCCAAATGGTAGCCGGCGCATCCTTGCTTTTTATTTCGCGATGGCGTCAAGTGTAGTTTGTCTACCGCCATAGATTCCAAGCGGCTCCACATGGATTGCGCCTACGGAGACAACATGTGTTCCGTTTTCTGCGTTAAAGTCTTCCAGATAGGGGAGGTGCTGGAAATAGTTTGCATAGATTTCGCCACTCTCCACAAAGTTGTTG
>JAFOJR010000087.1 GCA_017420125.1 Oscillospiraceae bacterium
CTGGACACACGATATTTTCGGTTTTCCAATAGTCATACATTGCTTCCATTTGCGTTCCGTATTTATGGCGCAGAACAGACCCGCGTACACCAAATGGATGGCATATAAAAATAAATAACCGAAAATGAAAAGGCACGCTGCGCAATGCACAGCGTGTCCTTTTTATCGTTGGCGTGAATAGAAAAGGTTATTCTGATCTACTATCTTTTACCAAGCTTTCTTCCTCTACTTCAAAAGCATAATCTTTCCCGTGGGGGGAACGGCACTGCAACAATGCTGGTGTTTGCAAAAGAAGAGAAATCGATCTATACGTCGCCACAGGCCGTTACAATGGCAGAAATGAGATATGCGCCAAAAATGGAAATCAGTATGGGGACGGTTTTAATCATGCCGCTTGGAAAAGAATGCGGCTACCAAGAGAAAGCCCGTTTTTTAAGTCAGGTAGCTGTATAGGTATAGTTTGATTTGCAATAATAGCAGAATAAATTGTAAGTTGTGAGGAAATATGCTACAATGTTTGACGAAAATGTAAAGAGAGAGGAAACGCCAAAATGTGGAAAGCTCTATTTCAAAAATATAGGCAGTTTATTTTATACTATATGGTGGGAACGATCAACACAGTGATTGATTTCAGCATTTACAGTGGCGTATTCTTTTTAACCGGACAGTCTTTGCCAAGCCAGACTGCCGGTTATCTGGCTGGTGTGGTAAGCAGTTTTTGTCTCAACCGTGGCATCACATTCCGCGAAGAGAACGAGGGAAATATTTTATTTCAAATGGCCACTTTTTTCATGGTCAATTTAGTTAGTTTGGGAGTCAGTCTTGGTCTGATTTATTTATTGACAAGTTTTTTTGGACTGAATGGATATCTGGCCAAAATTCCAACACTGCTGATTACTTCCTTGATTAATTACTTTGGATATAAGCTGCTGGTTTTTAAAGGAAAGAGAGGGAAAGAACCGTCTGATGACCTACAAAACATTGATTAGTTTTGCACTAAAAGCATCTGAATTCGCTTATGCACCGTATTCCAATTTTGCAGTTGGTGCCGCACTGCTTTGTAAAGATGGGACGGTTTATACTGGTTGCAATGTGGAAAATGCTTCGTTTGGAGCGGGAATCTGCGCAGAACGAGTGGCGCTGTGCAAAGCTGTCAGCGAAGGGAAACGAGAATTTTCTGTTTTGGCAGTGGCAGCACAAAGTGAAACATATTGCACTCCTTGTGGGCTCTGTCGCCAAATGTTCTGGGAATTTTCAAAAGAGCTTTTGGTGCTTTGCGGCAAAAAAGATGGGGAATTTGTGACATATTCTTTGCAGGAACTGCTTCCGCATGCCTTTGGGCAGGAGGACTTCACAGCGCATAAAGGAGAAAATTGTCGGACAGACTAAAGAGGAATGGAGGTCTGACAATAGTGCACATGACAAAAGAAGAATATCTTGCTTATGTAAATGGAAAAGCAAAAAAATCTCCTGTGCTGAAGAACGTTTGTCTGGCGTTTTTCATTGGCGGTTTCATCTGTGTTTTGGGACAGTTTTTGTTCCAATGGTATCTGGTGTTGGATTTGGGTAAAAAGCAAGCCTCCAGTCTGGTTTCCGTTACGTTGATCTTTCTTTCTGCGCTTTTTACAGGACTCAATTGGTATGATGATCTGGCCAAACATGCGGGCGCGGGAACGTTAGTTCCCATTACAGGATTTGCCAATGCCATTGTATCTCCTGCGCTGGAGTTTAAGCGAGAGGGGATGATTACCGGTATGGCGGTGAAATTGTTTACTATTGCGGGACCAGTGCTGGTATATGGTATCACGGCCAGTGTATTGTATGGAGTGGTTTTTTGGCTTATCC
>JAFOJR010000088.1 GCA_017420125.1 Oscillospiraceae bacterium
CAACCTTCTCCGGAGGAATATCCAGCTTATCCGGGTCATTGAAGCACAGTTTCATCATTCGGAAGGCCGTCGCATAGTAATACCCATCCACGATTCTTTCATCGGTCGAGAACGTGTAATCCATATATTTCTTTTTGACCGTTTCCCCGTTTCTGTCGATCTCATATTCCGTTCGCTTCGGTCCGATCGCGCAGAAAATCGGCACATTCCCGAAATTGTACAGGTGATGAAAAATCGGCGGGATTCCCAGCGATCCCATGGAAGTAATGAAGAAACTGTAATTCCAGAAGAATATAAGACTCCTTTGACTTTTGAAGCTATTCAAGATGGAGATATTGTTAGCCTGTATGATCTGGAATTTGAATATCAGAAATAGGAAAAATCAACTTTGGGAGTATCTGTTCATCACGATGCTCCCAATTTCATTCCCGGAAAGATGTATGCCTTTTTGATGGAAGACAAATGATTTGGTGAAATCTGAAAAAGCTAGTTGTTTTTTGATTCAAATTAGAATATACTAACCTTGGAACCATTGAAAGGTGGGAAAAATGAAACAAAAATTTACAGTGACGGGGATGAGTTGTTCCGCATGTGTGGCACATGTGGAACGAGCAGTAAAAAAATTACCTGGGGTAACGGAGGTTCAGGTCAATTTGCTGGCAGGCAGCATGGTAGCAGATTATGAAGAAAATCAGGTAAATGTCGAAGAAATTGTCGCCGCCGTGAGGGGAGCAGGATACGGTGCAGCCTTGTCTGGAAGCAAGCAGCAGAAAGAAGCGACCAGACGGCCGGATGAAATGCTTCAGAATGATTTGGGGCATATGAAACAACGTCTCATTGTATCTTTTGTCTTTTTGATTCCTCTGTTTTATCTAGCGATGGGGCATATGCTGGGTTTTCCAATTCCCAATTTTTTCCATGGAACAGAAAATGCGCCAGTTTTTGCACTGACTCAATTTTTATTGGTGCTTCCTATTGCATATTGGAACGACAAATATTATAAAGTGGGGTTCCGATCGCTGTTCCGCGGTGCGCCTAACATGGATTCTTTGATTGCAATTGGGTCTGGTGCGGCACTGGTTTATGGTGTCTTCGCCTTGTATCGCATGGGATGGGGTGCCGGTCATGGAGATATGGATGTGGTCTCTCAATATGCTATGGATGTCTATTTCGAGTCTGCCGGAATGATTTTAACATTGGTTACATTGGGAAAATATTTGGAGACAAAAGCAAAGGGACGTACGTCAGAAGCCATCTTCCAATTGATGGATTTGGTGCCGAAAACAGCGACCGTTTTGCGGCAGGAAGCAGAAGTGGAGATCCCTGTTGAAGAAGTGCAGACAGGAGATATTTTAGTTCTGCGTTCAGGACAAAGCGTTCCGGTGGATGGTGTCATTTTGGAAGGAACCGCCGCAATTGATGAATCTGCCTTAACGGGAGAAAGCATGCCGGTGGAAAAGCAAGTGGGAGATATGGTATATTCTGCCACCATCAATCAGTCTGGGTTTATTCAATTCCGTGCATCAAAAGTTGGGGACGATACAGTTTTGTCTCAAATTATCCGTTTGGTAGAAGAAGCAGGGGCATCAAAAGCTCCCATTGCTAAACTGGCAGATCGAGTTGCCGGTGTGTTTGTTCCAATTGTCATTGGAATTGCAGTGCTAGCCGCTGTGATTTGGCTCTTAGCGGGACAAACGATTTCGTTTGCCCTCTCTATTGGCATTTCTGTTTTGGTTATTTCCTGCCCATGCGCTTTGGGGCTTGCAACACCGGTTGCCATTATGGTGGGAATTGGCAAAGGAGCAGAACATGAAATTTTAATTAAATCTGCAGAGTCGCTGGAAATGCTTCACCAGGTGCAGACAATTGTTGTGGACAAAACGGGAACAATTACAGAAGGAAAGCCGCAAGTGACGCATTTGCTCCCTGGGACAGGTGTGCAGGAAGAACAGCTGCTGCGCTTTGCTGCTTCTATTGAAGCTCTGTCCAACCACCCTTTGGCAAACGCCATTTGTGAAGAGGCAGAGAGAAGAAACCTTCCACTTTTGCCTGCGGTTAATTTTCAGGCTGAACCGGGGCGGGGCATTGTGGCTGCGATTGGAAATATTTCCTGTTTTGCTGGCAACGCCGCAATGATGACAGAGAAAGGGATTGTGTTGGAAGAGGCAATCCTTCGGCAAAGTGAGGCATTGGAGCAAGAAGGAAAAACGATGCTGTACTTTGGAGGCAATGAACGGCTGATTGGCGCTGTTGCTGTGGCAGATGTGGTGAAAGAAAGCAGCCGGACAGCCATTGCAACCCTTCGAGAAATGGGATTAGACGTCATTATGTTGACAGGTGATCACCAGCGAACAGCAGAAGCCATTGGCCGGGAGCTGGACTTGACGTCTGTCATTGCAGGTGTGATGCCGGCAGACAAAGAACGGGTTATCGCACAGCTGCAGTCCGATGGGAAAAAAGTAGCTATGGTGGGTGATGGAATCAATGACGCCCCAGCGCTGACCCGAGCTGAAGTGGGATTGGCTGTCGGGGCTGGAACGGATGTTGCCATTGAATCGGCAGACATTGTTCTGATGCGAAGTGATCTAAACGATGTAGCAGGAGCGGTGCAGCTCTCCAAATCAGTGATTCGGAACATCAAGCAAAATCTGTTTTGGGCTTTCTTTTATAATTGCATTGGAATACCGGTGGCTGCAGGTATTTTGTACCCTATTTGGGGTATCACCCTCAATCCTATGATTGCGGCGGCGGCTATGAGCCTTTCTTCCGTCTGCGTTGTATCTAACGCTTTGCGGTTGAAAAGATTTCACTTTTCGCAAGGAAAGGGAGGTCAATTATTGACGGAAGTGCACACAGAAAAAAATGCGCCGACGCAGCAGAGTATGCCATTGAACCTGGCACCACAGGAACTGTCTATGCCGGGGCACCAGAAAGGAGAAATACAAATGAAACAACAGTTGAAAATTGAAGGGATGAGCTGCAAACATTGTTCCGCCCGCGTGGAAAAGGTTTTGAGCGAAATGGACGGCGTGTCCCAAGTAATGGTAGATCTGGATGAGAAAACGGCCACTGTGACACTGAACAAACCCATTGAACGGTCAGCTTTTGAAAAAACCATTGCTGATGCAGGTTACCAGGTTGTGGACGTAC
>JAFOJR010000089.1 GCA_017420125.1 Oscillospiraceae bacterium
CATTCGCTACAGCGCAGATCACATCTTAGATTATATCGAATTGGATGGAGATCATGCGATTTTTGAGGTACAGATTCCGAGGGACTGGATTGGCCAAACAGTGGGACAAATCGATATTCGGAAAAAATATCATATCAACATTTTAGCGGTGAAAAGAGAACAAAAACTGGAATTGACCGTGACTTCCAATACTGCTTTGGAGGAAGAGACCTCTCTGCTGGTACTTGGGGAGTACAAAGACGTGCAAAAATGTTTTCATCTTTAATTTGAGTTCTGTCTTTGCAGCATGTCAGCGGGATGAAATCTTTTGGCGGGAAATGTTGTAAAAACGGCGCACTGTGAAACAGTGCGCCGTTTTTAAATCATTTACAGAAAATGAAAATGAATTGGAGCAGGGGAATTAACCACCGCCACCGCCTAAATATGCTTTCTGTACAGCATCGTTTTTCAAAAGAGCAGAAGCATTATCCGCCAAAATAATTTTGCCGGTTTCCAGGACATAACCACGATCTGCAATGGATAATGCAGCCTGTGCATTTTGTTCCACCAACAAGATAGTGGTCCCAGCCTTGTGTAGCGTTTGAATAATTTCGAAAATCTGTTCTACTAAAATAGGAGCCAATCCCATAGAGGGTTCGTCCAACATCAACAACCTGGGATGCGACATCAAAGCACGCCCCATGGCCAGCATCTGTTGCTCGCCACCGGAAAGTGTTCCGGCAATTTGACGACGGCGTTCCTTCAGACGAGGGAAATATTCGAAAACCCTTTCCAGGTCTTTGGCAATTCCGGAATTGGACTGAGTGAATGCACCCATCTCCAAATTTTCCTGCACGGACATTTGCAGAAAAATTCGCCGTCCTTCCGGCACTTGGGCCAAGCCGCGGGCTACTCGCTTATGGGCAGGAACGTTGCTGATATCTTCTCCCTGCAAAGAGATGGAGCCCGTTTTGCTGCGCAACAGGCCAGAGACTGTTTGCAGAGTAGTGGTTTTTCCCGCACCATTTGCACCGATCAGAGTGACGATTTCCCCTTCATTTACATAGAAAGAAATGCCTTTGATGGCATGGATACTGCCATAATAGACATTGATGTCTTCAACTTTTAAAATGGGTTCCATGGTCACGCCTCCTTCTTTTTGCCCAGATACGCCTCAATGACCGCCGGGTTTTTCTGTACGTCTTCCGGTGTCCCTTTGGCGATAATGCGGCCGAAATTCAGCACACAGATTCCCTCGCAGATATTCATCACAAGATTCATATCATGTTCAATAAGAAGAATGGCAATTTGGAAGGTGTCGCGGATTTTACGGATGTTTTCCATCAATTCCGCGGTTTCAGAGGGATTCATCCCAGCAGCCGGCTCGTCCAGCAAGAGGAGAGAAGGGTTAGTGGCCAACGCGCGAACGATTTCAAGCCGGCGCTGCGCACCATAGGGCAAAGAGCCAGCCTTCATATTAGCCATGCCTTCCATATTAAAAATGGACAACAGCTCCAATGCGCGTTCATGGGCAATTCGCTCTTCTTTCCAATATCTTGGGAGACGGAAAATGCCGCTCCACATATTGTATTTCATTTGATTGTTCATTGCGGTTTTGACGTTATCTTCCACAGACAGGGCATTGAACAAACGAATGTTTTGGAAAGTACGGGCGATACCAGCCCGATTAACCTGCATGGTGTTCATGCTGTGCGTGTCTTTTCCGTCCAGCAGGATAGTTCCGGTAGTGGGTTGATAAACTTTGGTCAGCAGGTTAAACACAGTTGTTTTTCCTGCACCATTAGGGCCGATCAGACCAGCAATTTCTGTGCGACCGATGGATAAATCGAAATTGTCCACAGCCTTCAGACCGCCGAAATTGATGCCCAGGTTAACGCATTCCAAAATGGGAGTTTTATCAATATCCCGTTCCGGAATCATGCTTTTAGAAGGAATGGAAATCAGTTTAGAATCAGACGACATAGTTAACTAACCTCCTCCTTTTTCTTCTTACCGGGCTTAAACTTTGCCAGAAAAGCCTTAAAGGTGTCATTGTTGGTTGCCAGCATAACGAGGATCAGCACGATGGCATATACCAGCATCCGGTAGTCAGAGAACTGGCGCAATGCTTCGGGCAAGATAGTGAGTGCGGCAGCGGCGATAATTGAACCGAGCATATTTCCCAGGCCGCCCAGCACCACAAAGACCAAGATTAAGATTGACGTATTAAAATCAAATTTGTTGGCAACGATGGTGGTATAATTCATTGCAAACAGGCTGCCTGCTGCGCCTGCCAGGGCAGCGGAGACAGTAAAGGCCATGAGCTTATATTTGGTGATGTTAATACCTATGCTCTCTGCGGCAATACGGTTATCCCGCACGGCCATAATGGCACGACCCGCACGGCTGTTGACCAAATGGAATACGATAATCAAGGTAATCATAATCAAAATGGCGCCGCCGGTAAAAGTGGAAATTTTGGGAATAGACCCAATACCCATAGGACCGCCGATAATCAGCTTTCCGCCTTCGGCCAGATTGGTTTTATCACTGAGAAGGCTGATATGCAGACCACGGCTGTCAATTCCTACAAAGAGGTTGTTGAAAATACCCTTGATGATTTCGCCAAAAGCCAATGTGACGATGGCCAGATAGTCTCCCCGCAAACGCAGAACGGGGATACCAATTAAAAAGCCAATGACAGCGGCAAAGAGTGCACCTACCACCATACCGACAATCAAGCGGATGGCAGCCGAGGGGATGGCGTTGCCCGCTGCAATTGCGGCAGTTACGCCGGTGAAAGCGCCCACGCTCATAAAACCGGCATGTCCCAAAGACAGTTCGCCTAATATGCCGACTGTCAGATTCAGAGAAATGGCCATAACAACATAGGCACAGATTGGGACCAGCATGCCTTGGAGTGTGGATGTAGTTGCGCCGGAACTGCTCATCAGCTGCAGAATAACATATGCTACGATTACCAAGCCATACGTCAGATAATTTTTTCGGGTGGTTTTGTTCAATCGAATAGATTTCATATGCGCCACCTCAAACTTTCTCACGAATCTGCTTGCCCAACAAGCCGGCCGGCCGTACAAGCAGAACGATAATCAGCACCGCGAATACGATGGGATCAGACAATTGAGTGGAAATATAGGCCTTGGCAAAGATTTCAATAATGCCCAGCAGAATACCGCCCACAAACGCACCGGGGATAGAGCCGATTCCGCCAAAAACGGCGGCGGTAAACGCCTTGATACCGGGCATGGCACCGGTGGTGGGAACCAAAGTGGGGTATGCAGAACACAACAGCACACCGGCAATGGCAGCCAGGCCGGAACCGATTGCGAAGGTCAGGGAAATCGTTCCGTTGACATTGATTCCCATCAGCTGGGAAGCACCTTTGTCTTCAGAACAAGCCCGCATAGCCTTACCCATCTTGGTCTTGCTGGTGAACCAGGTCAGAGCCAGCATGATGACGATACAGCACAAGATAGCAACCACGGTGACGTAAGAAATGGTAAGCTGGCCGCCGAACAGGGAAATTTTCCCAGTAGGAACCACAGGCGGGAACACTTTGGGATTGGAGGACCACAGCAGCAACGCTGCATTCTGCAGGAAATAGCTCATTCCAATGGCGGTAATAAGAACGGCGAGAACCGGAGCAGCCCGCAAGGGTTTATACGCCAGCCGTTCGATGACAATTCCCAAAATCGTACAAACGACGACAGCCAGAAGAATACCTACCAGAGGAGGCAACTGGAAGCGGGAGGTGGCATAGAAGCAAATATATGCGCCGACCATGATAACGTCACCATGGGCAAAATTCAGCATTTTTGCAATACCGTATACCATGGTGTAGCCCAGTGCGATGATGGCATAGATGCTTCCCAAGCTGATCCCGCTGATCAAAAAGCTCAGAAAAGCCATATAACATACCCTCTTGTTATTTTAAATTTTAAAAACCGGCCAGTACATATCTGAAAAGTGCGGGCCGCGGCCAGCGTTTTTCAGATATGCGCTGTTACCGGGAACAGGGCGGAGCGGCTTATGAAAATAAGCCGCTCCCGCCATTATTCCGAGTCATTTTATGTAGTAATTGCAAAGTGACAATCAAATGAAGTAAACGTATAGGGAATTAATCCAAACCAACATAAGCGCCGTTCTGGATGACCATGCCCTTGGGGCTCTTGGAGACCGCACCGGCAGTATCCCAAGTTACGTTGTTGCCAGTCAGACCGTTGAAGGTCATAGAGGTAAACTGTTGGATCATCAGATCACATAATGCAGCAGCGTCCATATCGGGGGTAGCATTTGCATTGGTCAGAGCCTGATAGTAAGCATAGACACAGTCATAACCGTCCGCTGCAAACTGGTTGGGAATCTCGCCGAACTTTTCCTGATACTTTGCAACAAACGAAGCAGTCTTTTCATCTGCAGAGTCAGCATTGAACGGCGTCAGGAGAATAACGCCCTCGGCAAGAGCGGTATCAAAGCCTTCGAGAGAGAGAATACCATCCATACCGTCAACGCCGAAATACTTCGGAGCGTAGCCGATCTTCGCGGCCTGCGTGAGAATCAGAGAAGCTGCATCATAATACATCGGGAGGAAAACAAGTTCCGCACTATTTGACTGTGCATCAGCAATCTGAACGGAGAAATCTGTTGCATTGCCGTCATTAAAGGTGGTATCGCTGACAACCTCAAGCCCAAGTTCAGCAGCTTTTGCCATAAAGGTCTCATAGATTCCCTTGGAATACACATCGTCATTCTTCCAGATAACAGCTACCTTTGAAGCAAGGCCCTTGTCAACAATATACTGAGCTGAAAGAGATCCCTGGTTTGGGTCAGTAAAGCACATCTGGAACATATTGTCCTTACCTTCAACAACAGCCACAGAAGAGGCAGACGGTGTGAGGGCAAAGATACGATCTTCAAACGTCTCTGCAGAGGTTGCCTCGCAAGGCTTGGATGTAACGCTGCCAAGTGAAATCTGCATACCCCAGTCCTTCAAAGTGTTATAGGCATTGATTGCCTTCTCTGCATCATGTGTGTCGTCTTCGTACTTAAGTTCGATCTGGATTCCACCAAGAGCGTTGATCTCTTCGGCTGCGATTTCAGCGCCGTTTTTAGCTGCATTGCCGTAAATTGCCGCACCGCCTGTGAGAGGTCCAGTACCGCCGAGCTTAAATGCATCATCGGCAAATGCCGCAGATCCGATTGCCAGCACCATTGCCAGTGCCAGCACCATTGCTAAGAATTTCTTCATTGTTTTGTCTCCTTTTTTAATTATTATAGACAATAAAAATATATAACATAAAAACGGCTTCGCATTTACGGAGCCGTTTGAATGTTCTTGCTTAATCTGCCTTGCTTTACAACTCCGTTTATATTATGCAGTCATTCTCAATAATTATTCTGCGTACAAGTACAACAGGTACAACAAAAACGGACGCCAATACGGCGTCCGGAAGATTGGAAAGCGCAGCAAAAGAAGCGCCGGCACATGCAGACGCAAAAAACTTATTCTTCGACAGCGCCTTTGACATGCCGTTTCGCTCCTTTCTTTCTAATGCTTTTATTTTAGCGGATCTCATTATAAACGTCAATTGTTGAAAACTAAAAAAAATACCAGTTGAATATATTAAATTTCGTCATATTTTTACAACAAGAAAAAGAAGCTTTATTCACCATTTTTGTAATGGATAATTTATGATTGTTTTTTCATGGTTCATCGTATATAATAAATTATATTTTTGACTTATGGAGTACACTATGGACGAATTTATTTCAAAAAATTTTATTGAACAATTTATCGAAGAAGACATTTCTGAAGGCGGTCAGTTCGAAGGAATGCAGGTTCATACCCGCTTTCCTCCTGAACCTAACGGCTATCTTCACATTGGTCATTGCAAAGCACTTACTATTGATTTCGGAACGGCAGAAAAATTTAATGGTTTATGCAATCTACGTTTTGATGACACC
>JAFOJR010000090.1 GCA_017420125.1 Oscillospiraceae bacterium
ATCAAACACACCCGAGGCGACAACTCGGCCGGAAGCACTCCTTTTGACGTAGCAACTGCACCGAGGATTAATATAAAAAGACAAATAACAAGCCCCATCAATCCACCAATCGTCATACGCAAAAAAACATCCATCAACCGTTGTTGTCTCTGTTTTTCTTTGCCCATGAAAAACCCTCCCTGCATATGATCTGTTTCATCTTATGCAAAGAGGGGATTCTTCATACCTTTTGCCATCGGGGCCGCTTGAACTTATAATTCCCAGTCTGGCTTATCATCTTTTTTAGACTTCTTTTCATCTGAAGTATCTGCAGCATCGCCTTCGTCGATTGCTTTTGGTTCTTCCGCAACTACTGTATTTTCAGTCTGCGGCTTTTCCGTTGTCTGCACGCCCACGGAGCCGACTGCCCAACGGGTAATGTGAAGACGAACTCGGTCTGCACCTGTCTCAATGACAAGGGAATTATCCTTCACACTGACAACCGTACCGATGATTCCACCAATGGTCGTAATTTCCTCTCCCGGAGCAAGAGCATCGCGCATTTCCTGCACTGCTTTTTTTCTTTTTCTCTCCGGGCGGATCAGAATGAAGTAAAACACTGCAATCATGACCACGCCAAAAAGCAGCGTTGACAATCCTTGTGCCATGTAGCATAACCCCTCCAATATAAAATGATGAATTCATTATACTGGCCTTCCTATGAAAAAGCAAGTCTTTCCGAAAATTTATCCCGTTTTCTCCACTTTTTTATCCAAACGTACACTCCATTCCTGACGGAATGCAGCAAAGCGGCCTTCGTCCAGCGCATTTCGGATTTCTTCCATCAAGCGATTATAGAAATACAAATTATGAATCACAGCCAAACGCATCCCCAGCATTTCCCCCGCTTTAAACAAATGGCGTAAGTATGCTCTTGAATACGTTCGACAAACGGGGCAGTCACATTCGGGGTCAATCGGCCGCGGATCCCGCTTGTATATTTCGTTTTTAATATTCAGCGACCCATCCTTGGTAAACAATTTCCCGTGCCTTGCATTTCGGGCCGGCATCACGCAATCAAACAGATCGACACCGCGGGCAACTCCTTCAATAATGTTGGATGGCGTGCCAACCCCCATTAAATAGCGGATCTTCTGCTTCGGCATATGCGGTTCCACCTCTTCGATGATCTCATACATCACTTCCGTTGGTTCACCCACTGCCAGCCCGCCGATAGCATATCCATCCAGTTCTAATTCTGCTATCTGTTTCATATTCCGAACACGAAGATCCGCATATGTGCCTCCCTGGTTGATCCCAAACAATTGCTGGCCAGGATTCACGCCGCCTTTTTCCTTCAGCCGGGCATGCTCTGCCTGGCAGCGCTTCAGCCACCGATATGTCCGGTCGCAGGACGCTGCTATATAAACCCGCTCCGCAGGATTTTCAACACATTCATCAAATGCCATAGCAATATCCGCCCCCAAATCCCACTGAATCTGTATACTTTTTTCCGGTGAAAAGAAAATTCGTTCTCCGTTTAGGTGAGAGGCAAACAACACACCCTCTTCTGACAGCTTCCGCAGCCCAGCTAAAGAAAACACCTGAAAACCACCACTGTCTGTTAAAATCGGGCCATCCCAGCGCATAAAACCATGCAGCCCGCCCATTTCATTGACTATGGCTTCTCCGGGGCGAAGATGTAAATGATATGTATTGGAAAGAGCAACTTGACAACCGATTTCTTTCAAATCCTGAGCAGAAAGTCCCCCTTTGATTGCCGCTTGCGTAGCCACGTTCATGAAAGCCGGCGTTTGAACCGTTCCATGGGCGCAGACAAATACGCCGCGCCGTGCCGCCTGTTCTGTTCGCAGTAAATTAAACATATATGAATTCCTTTCCCCGCTTCGGTCTCGTTTCTCAGTCTTGTTCATTATAGTGCAGCTCCGTTTTTTTGTAAAGGAACAGCAAATAGGGCTCTTTTTATTTTTTCTCTTGACTTTTCGATTTAACAGTTATACAATATAACATGTGAACAGTTGTTCAATTGAAGGGAGGAGTCTTATGTCTGATAAACAAGTGAAATGGAAACTTTCGGAGGGCGCTATTCACCCAGATGCTGTGTCCCGCGTTTTGGCCAAGCTGCCGGAGGATGCATTCTTATATGATTTAGCCGAACTGTTTAAAGTTTTTGGGGATTCTACCCGCATGAAGGTACTCTATACTCTTCTGGAAGAAGAACTTTGTGTGAGTGATATCGCTTCAGCGCTTCAACTCTCTCCTTCTGCCGTCAGTCACCAGCTCCGAATTTTAAAGCAGTCTAAATTGGTGAAATTCCGGCGCAGTGGAAAGGTAATTTACTATTCTTTGGATGACGACCATATCCGCTCTATTTTGGAAACAGGTGCGGAACATGTCGAAGAAGGCAGAATTTGAGTTCTGCTCCCGTATTAAGTCTTTCTAAAATATTTGTCCCTTTGCTCATTTGCAGCACAATTATAGAAAGGAATGATCTAAATGAAAAAAAAGTTCCCGATTGAAGTGGATTGTGCCAATTGCGCCGGCAAAATTGAAGCTGCTGTACAAAAAATTCCCGGCGTTCAGGCTGCTTCCGTCAGTTTTGTCGCTCAAAAAATGATGATCGAAGCAGACGATGATGATTTTGATCGTCTGCTTAAAGAAATCAAAAAAACAGCAAAACGAATTGAACCCGGTTTTTCCATTCAAGCAGAGTAAATATAGCATCGATTCATTGGTAAATCCATTTGCTATTAGACACTGGAGGGATTTATGACAAAAAAACAAAAAA
>JAFOJR010000091.1 GCA_017420125.1 Oscillospiraceae bacterium
GGGATTTATTAAAAAAAAAAAAAAAAAAGTACTCTTTCGTATCATTCTTTCTGCCCTGCTGCTGATTGCGGTTTTTTTGATCAACGCAAAAACGACTCTTCCGCCTCTTCTTCTTCTCTTTCTCTGCTGCATCCCTTATCTTGTAATCGGTTATGACATCCTGTGGAAAGCAATCTTAGGAATTCTTCACGGTGAAGTGTTCGATGAAAATTTCCTGATGTCTGTTGCCACTATTGGCGCTTTTTTGATGCGGGAATATTGGGAAGCAGCAGCAGTTATGTTGTTTTACCAAGTTGGGGAATTGTTTCAAAGTTTTGCCGTAGATAAAAGTCGCCGAAACATTGCTGCACTGATGGATATTCGGCCTGATTTCGCAAATGTGGCAGCATCAGACGGCAGTCTGCAGCAAGTAGATCCGGAAACTGTTTCTGTGGGCGATTGCATCGTCATTCGCCCTGGGGAGCGTGTTCCGTTGGACGGCGTCATCACTGAAGGGCACAGCACATTAAATACCAGTGCTTTGACAGGAGAAAGCATTCCTCGTGACGTAGCCCCTGGAGACGATATTTACTCCGGTTGTATTAACAATGACGGCGTATTGCAGGTTCGAGTTTCCAAGCCCTTTGCTGAATCTACTGTGGCCCGCATTCTGGATCTGGTGGAAAACTCCAGCTTAAAAAAAGCAAAAGCAGAGCATTTTATCACGAAATTCGCCCGGTATTATACGCCGATCGTCTGTCTTGGTGCCCTGTGTCTGGCCATAATTCCCTCGTTGCTGACCGGCCAGTGGAATACTTGGATCCGTCGTGCCTTAACGTTTCTGGTCATCAGCTGCCCCTGCGCTTTGGTTATCAGCATTCCTCTTACCTTTTTCGGCGCAATCGGCGGTGCATCCCGTTGCGGGATCCTGATCAAAGGCAGCAATTACTTAGAAGTCTTGGCAAAAACTAAAACAATTGTATTCGACAAAACAGGGACTTTGACAAAAGGCGTTTTCCAAGTAACCTCTCTTGTCCCTGCACCACCTTATACTGATGAACAACTGCTTGCTTTTGCTGTTTTGGCGGAAAGTTATTCCAACCATCCCAT
Organism: Oscillospiraceae bacterium; assembly: GCA_017420125.1. Taxonomy (GTDB): domain Bacteria; phylum Bacillota; class Clostridia; order Oscillospirales; family Oscillospiraceae; genus RGIG529. The sequence continues at coordinate 1,090 of JAFOJR010000091.1, forward strand.
TGCAAACAGCCTGAAGGAAGCATATGGGAAACCTGTTGATCAAAACAAGATTTTAAAAGCGCAGGAGCTTCCCGGCTATGGTATGATCGTGCAAACGGAAAACCATGCAATCTTGGCCGGAAACGCCCGCTTAATGGAACAACAATCGATTCCCTATGTTCCCAATACAGAAATCGGCACGATTGTCTATTTGGCAGTGGACACGCAGTTTGTCGGTTCCATTGTCATCAGTGATGTCGAAAAGCCCACAGCAAGACAAGCCATTTCTGATCTGCGAATGCAAGGAATTCGAACCGTCCTCCTCACTGGAGACTCCTCCGCCGCTGCAAATCATATAGCACAGCGGCTTGGAATCGATGAAGTCCACTCCAACTTGCTTCCTGACAACAAAATACAATGGGTAGAAAACCTTTTGATTCAAAAACCTGCTAATTCCACTTTGGCTTTTGTAGGCGATGGCATTAACGACGCACCGGTTTTGCGACGTTCTGACGTAGGAATTGCCATGGGAGCTTTAGGCGCAGATGCCGCCATTGAAGCTGCCGATATTGTATTGATGGACGATGACCCGGCCAAAATTTCGCTGGCACTGCAATTGGCCCGTGTTTGCAAAACCATTGTCTGGGAAAACATTGTATTTTCACTGGCGGTTAAAGCAGGGTTTTTGCTCTTATGTGCTGTCGGTTACGTCAGTATGTGGTGGGCCGTGTTCGCCGATGTGGGCGTGATGATTGTGGCTGTCCTCAACGCTACCAGAATGTTGCATCTTCCCTTTTTGCATGGCAAAACACAGAAGGAAACCGCCTTTGTCTCAACGTAAAGCAAATAACAACCCGCAGTTCCCAATGGAATTGCGGGTTGCTGTCTGTCTATAATAAAATCATGGCATCTCCAAAAGAGAAAAAGCGATATTTTTCTTTTACGGCTTCCGCATACGCGTTCATTATCTGCTCTCGCCCGGCCACTGCGGATACAAGCATCAAAAGAGTGCTTTCCGGCAAATGAAAATTGGTAATTAATCCGTCCAAGACTTTAAAGCGATAACCGGGATAGATAAAAATATCTGTCCACCCTGCAGTTTCCTCCACTGTTCCATCTGCTTTTGAGAATGATTCCAGTGTGCGGCAGGAAGTCGTTCCCACGCAAATGACTCGACCGCCTCTCTTTTTCGTTTCATTGATGCAGTCTGCCGTTTCTTTTGGAATGCGACAAAATTCCGCATGCATTTCATGATCTTCGATTTTATCTGCTTTCACTGGACGAAATGTGCCGAGTCCCACATGCAACGTTATATAGGCGAGAGAAACTCCCATTTGTTCCAGTTTTTTCAACAGTTCCTCTGTAAAATGCAACCCTGCTGTGGGAGCCGCTGCAGAACCCAATTCTTTTGAATAAACCGTTTGATAGCGATTCCCGTCTTTCAGTTCTGTCGTAATATAAGGCGGAAGTGGCATTTTCCCTAATTGTTCCAACAACTCTAAAAAAATACCCTCATAAGAAAACCGAACCAACCTTGTTCCGCCTTCACTTTTCTCTACAATTTCTCCCCGCAGCAAACCGTTGCCGAATTGTACTTTTGCGCCGGGCTGAAGTCGTCTGCCTGGTCGCGCCAGACATTCCCAAATATCGTCGCCTTTGTCTTTCAATAAGACCAGTTCTACCGCTCCGCCACTCGGCATGCGATAGCCCAACAGGCGGGCCGGCAACACTTTGGAATCATTTAATACCAAGCAGTCCCCCGGCTGCAACAAGGAAGGCAAATCATAAAAATGCAGGTGTGACCATGTGCCAGTCTGCTTTTGAAGATACATCAGGCGGGAACTGTCTCTCTGCGGAATGGGCGTCTGCGCAATCAACTCCTGGGGCAGTTCATAATAAAAATCCTTTGTTTTCATTGTCAATCCTTCTATCTTTTCTCGGTTTTCTATTTGCCTGTATTAAAACAGCAGGTAGACAAAAATCCCCACCCGATGGCTCGAAGCGGGGATTTTTCATGCATTTTTGCTTTTATTTCAGGGTAATTCCCTTATAGTAAAATTTTAGAATTTGGTCATATGTATAGCCTCGTTTTGCCATACAGTATGCGCCCCATTGGCTCATGCCCACGTTATGACCCCACCCGGTTCCCGTGATGGTAAACTGGGTAGCAGTTGTTCCTGTGTTGCCGCTGGAAAAAAGCGCTTCGGTTCCCGAACCAGTAACGGCATATTGGTTGTTGCCGGTCATCTGTCCAACTGTTCCGCTTCCGGAAATAGCATACACACCGTTTAAACTGGATAACGTGCCGCCGTTTGGATTTACATAAAGCAGTCGGTTGTTCGTTCCGGAAGCTCCTCCGCTGGCGTTTGTTGTGATTTTATATCGATAGCTTTTTGCTTTTTCCCCTGCCGTATTAAAAATACTGACCAGGTTTGTACCAGAGAACGAATAGCTCTTTCCATTGCTGTCAACAAACGTAATCTTCTTTGGATTTCCTGTGTTGGACCATTCCGCTACATACAGATTGACGATTGTGCTGCAGGAATACCCCTTTTCTTTCAATCTTGCCGTCAGTTCTGCAGCCGTATATGTGGCAGACCAATGGTAATAAGATAACGTATTGGCTATATCCACCTCATAAGGGTCTATCACACCCACGAGATAAGGAATTGCATTGCCCCAAACATTTTCCGCACTTTCGGTCGCACCGCCGTCGCAGGAATGATACACCGTCTGGCATAAACTGTTTCCTGACCAGGCATAAATATTATATGTATCATCCACTGCTTTGTTTGTGGTGCTGGTGGCAGAAGCCGTCCCATAATATACCTGGCAGTCCGATGTGCGGCACAAGTCAAATCCATAGGATTTATGCTTGTTCAATGTGCGGGCAGCATAGCTTCTGGCGCAAACCGCCTGTGCTTTCAACGCCTCCAGCGGCCAGGAACTGCTCATCTCATATGGAACTACACCTTTAATGTAATCTTCCATGGGCAAAACATTGATTACCGTCAGATTCCCGCCGGAAATCCGCCGATACTGAAACGAACCATAATATTGGTTGTTTTTAAACAAAGTAATAGTCTTAACGGAATCATTCTGCCCCGGACGTACTGCCAAAACATTTGTTGTACCATAGTCAAACTGGAATAGGATGGTAGTTGTTTTTGTCTTTGTCACTGTAACCGCTGTGCTGCTTCCTCCCACAGCTGTCGCACCGGAAACTCCCAGCTTGCTTGCCGCCGTTTTCGCATTGGCCAAACTGGTATGACTGCCCACACGAACCCGATATGCTCCATTGATATAAGCCGGAAAGCCGCCGGTATAACGGGCAGCTGCACTGGCAGCTGCAGAAAAACTGCTGTATTGATTGGGAAGCTGCACATGATATGCTCCAATGACACTATAACTGCCGGAAGGCACGCTGGTGGTATACGTTCCGTTGGACAAATACTGGTTCACATTTTTCAACATGGAAATCTGCGTCTGTGCCGTCACACCCACCTGGGTAAAATGATAATTGGCATCAAAGAAGCCAAACCGATATCCGCTTCCATATCCGGATTTGTTTTCCAGATTGGCAGATGTCATTGCATTACTGCCATAATACAGGCCAATGCGCACATATGGATTTTCTGATAATGCAGCGGCAGAAACCACCAACGCGGCAAAAAGCCCCGCAAGAATTACTGCAACTTGCATAAACCGTTTTCCCATTTTGATACTCCATTTCTCTCTTTTGCCCTTCGCTCTCATGCTTGACAGTGAAAAGAGGATATGATAACATAAAACAAAATTCAATATCACATATCCTTTGCAGGATAGAGGCGCGATTTTCATAATTAGCGCGGCTGGGGTTCCGAACGCCTGATCAGTCGGCAGCAAAAGGGAAAATCGCCGAAGGAGCGGCGCGGTCGGAATTGTCTCTCCTGGGCGATGGGTTAAGAACCCATCGACTGTCATCATTTATCTGATGGAGAGCTGTCTGCTTGGGTAATATGGATGTCAGAAGGTTCCCTTTTTGACATATTATATTACAAAATCAGCCGGTTTTTCAACCCGCTGGTTTTTATTTTTTTAGACATTCCCTCTTTTTTGGGATATCTTCACGAAAACAGTAGATTTCCCTTCCCGTTTCTCTTTGTTTTGCATAAACTAAAATCAGGGGACGATTTTGTCGCCCGCAATTGGAGGTTATTACAATGAAACAGTACAAAGTAGGCGTGATTGGCGGAACAGGTATGGTAGGTCAGCGGTTTGTCACTTTAATGGAAAACCATCCTTGGTTTCAATTGACGGCCATTGCAGCAAGCGGCCGCTCCGCAGGCAAAACATATGAAGAAGCTGCGGGGAAACGCTGGCAGCTGGATATTCCCATGCCCGAGGAAGCAAAAAACATTGTTGTTTTAAATGCACAAACCGATCTGAAAAAAATGGCCGATCAGGTAGATTTTGTTTTCTGCGCTGTAGATATGAACAAAGATGAAGTGCGTGCGTTGGAAGAAGAAATGGCCAAATATGAATGTCCGGTGGTTTCTAATAACAGCGCCAACCGCATGACTCCAGATGTTCCCATGGTCGTACCGGAAATCAATCCGGAGCATATCCAAATCATCGAAGCACAGAAAAAACGTCTTGGCACTACGCGGGGCTTCATTGCTGTCAAGTCCAACTGTTCTTTGCAAAGTTATACCCCGGCGCTTCATCCTCTGCGCAAGTTTGGGCTGGACAAAGTCTTAGTCACCACATATCAAGCTATTTCCGGCGCTGGGAAAACTTTTGAAACCTGGCCTGAAATGCTGGATAATGTCATTCCCTACATTGGTGGGGAAGAAGAAAAATCCGAACAGGAACCCATGAAACTCTGGGGTACTATCCAAGGTAACCAGATCATTCCGGCTACCTCACCATCCATCACAGCACAGTGCCTCCGCGTTCCTGCTTCTAACGGTCACATGGCCGCTGTGTTTGCCTCTTTCCAAAATACCCCTTCCATAGATGAAATTCTGGATATTTGGAAAAACTACAAGGGAAGAGCGCAGGAATTGGCATTGCCTTCTGCGCCCAAACAGTTCCTCCACTATTTCACAGAGGAAAACAGACCCCAAACCCGCTTGGATCGAAATCTGGAAGGCGGTATGGCTATCTCCATCGGCCGTTTGCGTCCCGATACGCAGTATGACTATAAATTTGTTTGTTTGTCCCATAATACTCTACGCGGCGCTGCAGGTGGCGCTGTTCTGCTGGCCGAACTGCTCTGTGCAGAAGGCTATATGGACCGGTAATCTTTTTCCGTACCTGTTGATCAGATCCGTATCATTACCATTTTGAGGAGGAATTATCATGAGAGAACCTGTATTTGAAGGATCCGGCGTTGCAATTGTTACCCCATTTGCCAAAGACGGCAGCATCAATTTCCCTAAATTGGGAGAATTGATTGACTTTCATGTGGCAGCAAAAACGGATGCCGTTGTTATCTGCGGCACAACCGGTGAATCTTCTACCCAAAGTTTAGAAGAGCATATGGCCGCTGTGGATTTTTGTGTCCAGCACACTGCCGGCCGTATGAAAGTCATCGCCGGTGCCGGCAGCAACGATACCAATGCGGCACTGATGCTGTCCAAAAGCGCCAAAGACTCCGGTGCTGATGCCACACTGCTGGTCACGCCGTACTACAACAAGGCAACTCAAACCGGCTTAATCAAACACTATACATACATTGCTGACCGGGTGGACATTCCTATGATTTTATACAATGTTCCCTCGCGCACCGGTCTTTCTTTCACCGCAGAAACATATGCTGCTTTGGCCAAACACCCCAATATTAACGGAGTAAAAGAAGCATCCGGAAACTTCTCTTTGATCGCTTCCACCCGTGCCCTGTGCGGTGATGATTTCTATATCTGGTCCGGCAATGACGATCAGGTAGTTCCTTTGATGGCTTTGGGCGGCAAAGGTGTCATCTCCGTGTTGTCCAATATCCTGCCAGAGGTTACCGTTCAAATGACCCACGCTTGCCTGGCAGGAAATTACGAAGAAGGTGCCAAGCTGCAAATTGACTATATGAAACTGGTCAACGCTCTCTTCTGCGAAGTCAATCCTATTCCTGTTAAGGCTGCCATGAATTTAATGGGTTTCGACGTTGGCGGATGCCGGTTGCCTTTATGTGAAATGACAGAAAAGAATCTGGCCTTTTTGAAGCAGACCATGTTGGATGCTGGCATTGCACTTTAATTAGCAATAAAACAAATTGAGCAACCAGGATAATTTTTTCACTTTTCCGGACGGACGGCTTCCCGTCCGTCCGGTTTTTCCTTTTTCCTGCTCTGCTCTGCTAAAACACAAAAGAAAGGGAATTTTCATGTTGAAACTCATCGTTTCCGGTTTTAATGGTCGGATGGGGCAGGTCGTTTACCGACTTGCTAAAGAACATCCCGCACTTTTACCCGTAGCCGGATTTACACAGCATCCTGTCGACGATGCTGCTATTCCTTTATTTTCTAATCCGGATGACTATAAAGAAGATGCAGACGTAGTGATCGACTTTTCTAACCACGACTTTCTTTCGCCTCTGCTTTCTTACTGTCTCAGCCGCCGCTTGCCGCTTGTTTTAGCCACCACCGGCTATACAGAAACACAGCAGGCACAAATTACGGCTGCTGCAGAAAAAATCCCCATTTTTCAATCTGCAAATATGTCTGTCGGTATCAACGCACTCATCGCACTGGTGCAAAAAGCGGCCGCTGCGTTGGGTAAAACCTGGGATATCGAAATCGTGGAAAAGCACCATAACAAAAAGTTAGATGCTCCCAGTGGAACTGCACTGATGCTGGCCAATGCCGCTGCCAGTGCGCTGCCTTTTGCAGCTGAATATGTTTATGAGCGGCAAAGTGTCCGACGGCCCCGGGACAAAAAAGAAATTGGGATTTCCGCCGTTCGTGGGGGAACCATTGTAGGCGATCATGATGTCATTTTTGCTGGGCAAAATGAAGTAATCGAATTAACTCATCGTGCCCAATCCAGAGAAGTTTTTGCTTCCGGTGCTTTGGAGGCTGCTCAATTTTTGCATCAACAGCCCGCCGGATTGTATTCTATGCAAGATCTCTTGTCGTAATCTGGTCATCACCCGAATCAGGAGGATTTTATGAGTAGTGGTATTAGTAAGATCTCTTATCAAACCCAGGTATCCCTTGTATCCATCTCCCAAGCGCCCAGCGACAGTAAAAGTGTCGCGAAAATGCTGACTGCTATTTCCAATGCGGGAATCAGTATTGACATGATCAGTCAAACGGCGCCGCGGGGCGGCTCCATCAGCGTCTCCTTTTCTCTTTCTGACGATGTGCTCCCGCGTGCCTTGGCCGTTTTGGCAAAGGAACGGGGTAATCAACCGGAATTGCAGAGCGAGGTGCTCCCTGGAAACTGTAAAATTGCTTTTTACGATGCAAATATGGTAGGAACACCTGGCGTCGCAGCTCGTGTCTTTTCCATTTTAGCCAACGTGGGTGTGCAAATCATGCTCATTACCACATCAGATGTAGACATTTCGATTTTGGTCAACAGCCATGACCTGCCCCGTGCTCTGGAGGCTGTGTGCAGTGCCTTTGGTGTAGAGCCAATCGAAGCCTCTGCCGGATAAATATCTGACGTTAAATAAGTGCAAATAAAAATCCTCTCTGCCTTGTTTTGAAACAAGATAGAGGGGATTTTTGCATGGTGTTCCCTTGCTTTTTTCTTTTGATTTGGATATACTATAACAAGAATTTGGTATTATCAAACAAGAGAGAAAGGGAATTTTTATATAATCAAAATGAAGCGAATTTATAAAACCAATGAACCTGCCTATCTTCATCTTTATCATAAAATTAAGGCAGATATTGTGAAAAATGCATACACGTATGGCGGAAAGCTTCCCTCAAAACGAACGGCTGCAAGTATCTACGGCGTAAGCGTCATCACAGTAGAACATGCATATGCACTTCTGGCAGAAGAGGGGTATATTGTCTCCAAAGAGCGCAGTGGCTATTATATTGCCTATCAGGAAAAGGATATCTTTTCTGCAACAGCGTTTTCACCCATTGAACAGACGGATCCCCCGCATGCTCCTCCTTCTTTCCAGACAAAAGAAGAATTTCCAAGTTCTGTCTATGCTAAAACCGTCCGGCATGTGCTCAGCAAATACGGAACCCGCATTTTAGTCAAATCAGAAAATTTCGGTTTACTGTCCCTGCGGGAAGCCATTGCAAGGTATTAACTGTTCCATATCATAAAGGACATAATCAATATCGATGGGCTCGGCTGGCAGATCGAGGGAAATATACTTCAGATGAATTTCCTGATAAAGGACCGGAACGGAAACGCAGTAGCATACATCGGCCAGAAACTGTTCTCCATCCATGACAGGTACAGTGTGGATATCTATCAGCCTCAGTATGAGGAGGCAGTCGTAGCGATCCTCGTTTGTCTGCAGCATATGGTCAGAGACCGCGAGGCATCAAGTTCCGCAGCGTATTCCAGCTCGTCGTCCTCGTCGGCATCGAA
>JAFOJR010000092.1 GCA_017420125.1 Oscillospiraceae bacterium
ATTAAAACAAGAAGCTTTGGACTTTCCGATACTGCATGTCGGGTCAAAGACCACCCGATTGCGCCTAGTATAAGGAGAATGGACAGCCCAAAGGCAAAAATTTTTTTATTCATACATATCCTCCATTGCAGGGAATATCCACTCTGGAGTAGCCGTAACATAGTATATGCAGCCCAGAGAATTCAAAACAGGGAAAATGATACCAAGAAAAAGTAAAATAATCTGATCAATTTAAAAACTATAAAAAAGACGTTTTTTTGTCGAAAAAGTTCCAAATACAAATAATCTTTTTGAAAGTTTGAAAATAAAAGCAAAAAGCACAGGGAGAAATAACCATGAAGTAGCAAATACCTCCTGTGCTTTGACAAAAAGTGACTTACTTCTGGTATAAAGATCGGAGCAACTGAATTTCTTTTCCATAGCCATCTAAATCATTTGGTGTTTCCAAATAAAAGGGGAGTGTACAGAGTTTGGGGTGATTGATCACGGCAGCAATTGCGTTTAAACCGATTTCTCCTGTGCCGATTTTAGCATGGCGGTCTTTTCGGCTTCCACAAGGGTTTAAACTGTCATTTAAATGAATCGCTTTCAAGCGGGAAAGACCGATAATTTGATTTAGCTCATCCAGAATAGCATCTAACTGGTGTACAATATCATATCCGCTGTCCCAGACGTGACAAGTGTCCAAACAGATACCGATTCGGTCAGAGTATGTGACTCTGTCGATAATGGCACGCAATTCTTCAAACTGCCTTCCTACTTCAGTGCCTTTTCCAGCCATGGTTTCCAGTAAGATCACGGTATGCTGTTCGGGAATCAACACTTCATTGAGCAGGTTTGCGATATAAATAATGCCTTGTTCCACTCCCTGCTTTACATGGCTGCCGGGGTGAAAATTATAGCAGCAGCCAGGGAAGTATTCCAATCTGGCCAAATCGTCCGACATGGTATTTACAGCAAATTGACGCAAGTTGGGATCAGCAGCGCAGGCATTTAATGTATATGGTGCATGGGCCAACAAGTGAAGAGGATATGTTTCAGTAAAGGCATGAAATGCTGTGATATCTTCCAGATCCAGCGGCTTGGCACGGCCTCCGCGAGGGTTCCGTGTGAAAAACTGTGCAGTGTTGGCGCCGATAGTTTGTGCATCTTTCGCCATTGCCAGATAGCCCTTTGCATTAGATAAATGGCAGCCAATGAGAAACATGGGAGTGAGCCTCCTTGGAAAAAGATGAAAATTCACGCTGCACGAAACAGGTGCAGCGTGAATGAGAAAGAAAAAGACGTAGAAAGGTAGAAACTAAAAATCTGCGTTTCCAACGGTGCGGGGATGGGGCAAAACATCGCGGATATTGGAAATCCCGGTGAGGTACATGATCAATCGCTCAAAACCCAAACCAAAGCCTGCGTGCGTGGTACCGCCATAACGGCGCAGATCCAAATACCACCAATAATCTTCCGGGTTGAGTCCCATTTCATTCATGCGCTGTTCTAACAGATCCAGACGATCTTCTCTTTGGCTGCCACCGATGATTTCACCGATGCCAGGCACCAGACAGTCCATAGCGGCGACAGTTTTTCCGTCATCATTCAGGCGCATATAAAACGCTTTGATGTCTTTGGGATAATCTGTGACAAATACAGGACGTCCAAAATGCTGTTCTGTCAAATACCGTTCATGCTCTGTTTGCAAATCAGCGCCCCAATCCACAGGGTATTCAAATTTCACTTTGGCATTTTTTAGAATTTCAATCGCGTCTGTATATGTGACGCGGCCAAAATCGGAATTGACTACACCGTTTAGCCGTTCCAGGAGACCTTTGTCTATAAATTGATTGAAAAACTTTAGTTCATCAGGGCATTTTTTCAGAACAGTTGCGATGACAAAGCGGATCATATCCTCCGCCACTTCCATATCGTCGTTTAAGTCGCAAAAAGCCATTTCCGGCTCGATCATCCAGAACTCAGCAGCGTGTCGGGCTGTGTTGGAGTTTTCTGCCCGGAAGGTGGGACCAAAGGTATATACATCACCAAAAGCCATGGCAAAGCTTTCCGCATTTAACTGACCAGATACTGTTAAATTGGCGCCTTTGCCAAAGAAATCTTTGGAATAGTCGACACTTCCATCTGCTGTTTTAGGCGGATTCTCCAAATCCAACGTGGTAACACGGAACATTTCACCTGCACCTTCACAGTCGCTGGCCGTCACGATGGGAGTATGGATATAAACAAATCCCCGTTCTTGAAAGAACGTATGGATGGCGTGAGCAGCCACAGAGCGAACACGAAACGCAGCAGAGAATAAATTTGTGCGCGGACGAAGGTGTGCGATAGTACGCAGGAACTCAACGGAATGACGTTTTTTCTGCAACGGATACTCAGGGGCGGAAGCGCCCTCCACAGTGATGGAAGTAGCTTTACATTCCAGAGGCTGCTTCCCATCTGGTGTTAAAACGATGGTCCCCTGGACGATTAAAGCAGCGCCTACGTTTTGCTTTGCAATTTCTTTATAATTTTCCAACAGGCCTGTTTCAAAGACCACTTGCAGGTTTTGGAAACAACTGCCGTCGTTTAGTTCAATAAATCCAAAGGTTTTCATATCCCGCAACGTGCGGATCCAGCCGCCGACCTGAACTTGCTGACCGGAAAAAGCTTCTTTTTCACGAAAAATTTGTACGATTCTGGTTCGTTTCAATGGATATCCCCTCACATATTAAAAAATAATATCTACATTATAACGGTTTTTTCTCCCTTTTACAATGATTTATCGAAGGAAATTCAAAATTCAATGAAGACTGCGTTGTCAATGATTACATAGCAAGAAAAAGAAACGATTCTGCTTATAAAAATAAGGCCATCTGAAATCACCGATTTCAGATGGCCCTGGCAGCGGAAGAAGGATTCGAACCCTCACAAACAGAGTCAGAGTCTGTCGTGCTACCCTTACACAATTCCGCTCTATAATTCTTACATTGAGGAAACAGAACATGTTTTATTATAGCGTTTTTTTTTTAGTTTGGAAAGGGCAAAAGTAAAAAAAGAAAAAAATTGCGCTATCAACATGCTTCTTTACGAATTTTTGCTATGCTGCGGGATGTTTTCTTTGTTTAAAAGCGAAGAAAAGAATGAAAATACAGGTGCAATGAAAAAGGAGAAAAAACACCTTGACAAGAAATCAAAAGTTTTGTAAAATAAATGCAATATCGAAAAGACAATGAAGGGAATAAGATACAGCATTTTTTACGCAGAGAGCCTGTGGGTGGTGTGAACAGGTGTAAGGTACTGTATGAATAGCTCATCCCGGAGTCGCCTGTTCGAAGCAAAAGCAGAGAGCAGGACGGAAAGGGCACCGTTATTTGCCCAGGCCTTGTTGGAGGCTGACGAGGGCCATTGTTAAAGTTTATTTTTTCATGGCCAAAATAAGGGTGGTACCGCGTAGATTTTTTACGCCCCTGACAGTGAACAATCACTGTCAGGGGCTTTTCGTTTTATCTACCCATTCTACTTGTGTGCGAATTTGCACATTTTCCGGACGCCTGCAATAAGAAAAAATAAAAAGGAATCACATGAAGGTGTTCCGTAATTGCTTACCGAGGGAGGATTATCGTCATGAAACCAGGATATCAAAAGTATACTCCGTTTGTACCCATTCCGCTGGAAAACCGCGAATGGCCAACACGTCAGTTAACACAGCCACCTATTTGGTGTAGTGTGGATTTGAGAGATGGGAATCAGGCTCTGGTTGATCCTATGAATTTGCAGGAAAAGTTGGAACTGTTTCAAACTTTGGTTCAAATTGGCTTTAAAGAAATTGAAGTAGGTTTTCCATCCGCCTCAGAAACGGAATTTGAAATTTTACGGACTTTGATCGAAAAAAACTATATCCCGGATGATGTTACCATCCAAGTTTTGGTGCAGGCACGACCCCATTTAATTCAGCGGACTTTTGAAGCCATTGATGGCGCAAAAAATGTTATTTTGCATTTTTACAATTCCACGTCTACTGCACAGAGAAAAATGGTATTTAAAAAGGATATGGACGGGATTATTCAAATTGCTGTCGATGCAGCTCGTATGATTCGCGAATTAAGCCAGCCGTTGTTGGAGCAGGGAATGAATTTACGATTTGAATATTCCCCTGAAAGCTTTTCCGGGACAGAAGTGGATAATGCAGTGATGATCTGCCAGCGCGTGTTGGAAGAGCTGGGTGCGACACCGGAACGAAAAGTAATTTTGAATCTTCCTTCCACAGTTGAAATGAGCACACCAAACCAGTATGCAGATCAGATTGAATATGTAATTAAACATTTAAAAAGCCGGGACTGCGCGATTATCAGTATTCACCCGCATAACGACCGTGGAACTGGTGTGGCAGCGGGCGAATTGGCACTCCTTGCCGGGGCAGACCGCATGGAAGGCACTTTATTTGGCAATGGAGAGCGTACAGGCAATGTGGATATCGTTACTTTGGCGATGAACTTATATACGCAGGGGATAGATCCAAAGTTGGACTTTTCACATATCAACGAAATCCGTGAAGTATATGAGCGCACGACCAAAATGCAGGTAGGGGAGCGTCATCCTTACGCAGGGACTTTGGTTTTCACTGCTTTTTCCGGTTCACATCAGGATGCCATCAATAAAGGTATTCAATATCAAAAAGAACATAACAGTGAATATTGGGAAGTGCCTTATTTGCCGTTGGATCCTGCAGACGTTGGCCGGCAATACGAACCCATTATCCGGATCAACAGCCAATCCGGAAAAGGCGGCACAGCATTTATTATGGACTCTTTTGGGTATCATCTGCCAAAAGAAATGCATCCGGAATTTGGTGCCCTGGTCCAAAAAGAAAGTGAGCGCACAGGGAAAGAAATGGCAGCAGACGAAATTCTGCGTTTGTTTCAAACGGAGTATATTGATATTGAGGCCCCTTATCGTCTGGTGGAGCATCAATTTATCGAGCAGCTTGATGAAGATGGAGATATGCATGTAGTATTTCATGGCGTACTGCAATATGAAACAGAAAAAGTGAAGCTGGAGGGCACCGGGAACGGCCC
>JAFOJR010000093.1 GCA_017420125.1 Oscillospiraceae bacterium
GCTTACAGAGAAAAGTACAACGAAGATCCGGCCGCTGTTGCCGCGCTGGGCTATGATGCTTACATGGCGGCAATCAAAGCGTTTGAAGCCGCCGGAACAACAGACGGTCCTGCCGTTCAGGCTGCGCTGGCAGCGCTGAAGTTTGACGGCTGCACAGGCACCATTTCCTTTGATGCAAACGGCGACGCCGTGAAGGACCTGGCAGTTTTGAAGACCGTCAAGGACGGCAAGTTTACTTACATTGACACTGCAAAACTGGCAGAAGACACAACGGAAGATGCAGCTGCTGCCGTTGAAGATGCAGCAGAAGGCGCAACGGAAGATGCAAACGCTGCAGTGGAAGGCGCAGTGGATGATGCAAATGCCGCCGCTGAAAACGCAGCAGCAGAAGCAGCTGCCGGTTGAACAGGCAAAAACAGAACGTAACAGATAATCACAAAGGCCTTGGGCGGTTGGGGTTTGCCCAATCGCTCGAGGCCTTCGTGGCCGATGCCGATGTAAGACAGGGAAGTAAAGCATGACGACGGTCTGCCTCCTTGTCTTATATCGGCATTCAGGAAAGGAAATGAAGCCATTATGATGATACTGATTCCAACTTGGGATACTTTTCTACAGGCGGTCGCCAACGGGCTGACGCTGGGCAGTCTGTATGCGCTGGTTGCCATCGGCTACACAATGGTTTACGGCATTTTGCGGCTGATCAACTTTGCCCACGGCGATATCTTTATGATGAGCATGTATTTTGCGTTCTACATGATCTCCATCTTTTACCTGCCCTGGTATGTGGCATTTTTGATTGTCATTGTGGCCACCGGCCTTTTGGGCATTTTAATTGAACGCGCTGCATATAAGCCCCTGCGGGAGGCGCCGCGAATCTCTTTGCTGATCTCCTCGATCGGCGTTTCCTTCCTGCTGGAAAATTTTGCCGTTGTGGCGTTCTCCGGCATTCAGAGACAGTACCCCAGCATTCCGTTTTTCCAAAACGTAATCAGTTTGGGTTCTGTCCGGGTGCAGCGGCTGTCGATTTTTGTCCCTATTATTATGGCCGTTTTGGTTGTCGGGCTGCTCTTTTTGGTAAACTATACCAAAACGGGGATGGCCATGAGAGCCGCCAGCCGGGATTTTGAAACGGCTAAGGTTATGGGGATCAACATCAACCGGGTAATCAGCATGACGTTTTTGATCGGCTCGGTACTGGCTGCTGTAGGTGCGATGATGTGGGGGATGAAATATCCCCAGATTCAACCGTATGTAGGCGTGATGCCCGGTCTGAAATGCTTTATTGCGGCTGTCATCGGCGGCATCGGCAATATTAAGGGCGCTGTTATAGGTGCGCTGATTCTGGGCATGCTGGAAATTCTCATTACGCTGTTTTTCCCCGGTCTTTCCGGCTACAAAGACGCCATTGCTTTTATCGCCTTGATTGTCATTCTGCTGGTGCGCCCCACAGGTCTGTTGGGCGAAAAACAGGCAGAAAAGGTTTAAGGAGGGCGTCATGAATCAATTGGAAAATAGAAATGCTTATATGGGACTTGCCGGACGTATGTCTAAAAAGCGTCGTCGAAATGTCACTTTGACCATTGTATTTTTGATGCTCCTGGGCGCTTTTATCTACTGTGCCTCAAAAGGTTTCGTTCTCGGGACCTATGAAATCCGCATTCTGCGCCTGTGCGGGGTTTATTCCATTGCGGCGCTGTCTATGAATCTGGTCAACGGCTTCACCGGGCAGTTTTCTCTGGGACAGGCAGGCTTTATGGCCATGGGCGCATATGTGACCTCACTGCTTATCATCCCGGCGGCACAAAAAGCGGCGATTTATTATGTGCATCCCATTGTGCCCTGGTTAAAAGATGTCCAGATTCCCTTCCTTTTTGCCCTGCTCATCGGCGGGCTGGTTTCCGCACTTTGTGCATTTCTCATTGGCTTCCCGGTTCTGCGTCTGCGGGGGGATTATCTGGCGATTGCAACATTGGGCTTTTCTGAAATTATCCGTATCATTCTTACCAATGCCATTCCGGTGACAAATGGTTCTCTGGGTCTGAAAAATATTCCCAACACCGCCAATTTATGGTGGACCACCATTGTGACCGCTGTCGTTATCATCTTTTTGCTCCGCATGATGAAAACCAGCTATGGCCGGGCGTTTAAAGCCATCCGGGACGACGACATTGCGGCTGAAGCCATGGGGATTTCTCTGTTCAAGCATAAAATGATCGCCTTTGTCATCGGCGGCTTTCTGGCCGGAATCAGCGGCGGTCTCCTGGGCAGCGTCGTAGGCGCCATTACGCCGAACTACTTCCGCTTTACGCTGGCGTATGAAATCCTGCTGATCGTTGTTTTGGGCGGCATGGGCAGTATCACCGGCTCCGTGATAGGCGCCTGCATTGTCACCATTGCAAAAGAAAAGCTCCGTTTTCTGGACGCCGGCATGAATCTTGGATTTGTCAAAATTCCACCCATCGACGGTATGAGAATGCTGGTATTTTCTCTGCTTCTGATGATCATCATTCTGTTCTACCGGAGGGGGCTGTTTGGCTCCAGAGAGTTTTCATGGAACGGGCTGTTCCGTATCATACGAAGGATCGGCGCGTGGTTTGGCAGGCTGTTTCGCAGGAGAGGCCACCCCGAGGGAGGTGCTGACGCATGAGTGTGTTGAAAACGGAAAATGCCACCATGCGGTTTGGCGGCGTTGTGGCAGTGGAAAATTTAAACCTCCAACTGGAAAAAGGAGAAATCGTAGCGATCATCGGGCCAAACGGCGCGGGAAAAACCACGGCTTTTAATATGATCACAGGCGTATATACGCCCACAGAAGGGAAAATCTTCGTGGCCGCAAAAGAAGATGAGGAAACATTGATCGATATCACCGGCCGGCGGCCGGACCGGATCACCAGCTTGGGCATCGCCCGTACGTTCCAGAATATCCGGCTGTTCGGGCAGATGACAGTGCTGGAAAATGTTCTGCTGGCAAGTCATTTGCGGTTGAAAAGCAAATTTTTTGGCGCCGTCATCGGCTGGCCCCATTACCACAAAGAGGAAAAGCAGATGCGGATCCACGCCATGGAACTGCTGGAGCGGGTTGGACTGGCAGAGTTTTGGGACGAGCAGGCGACCAGCCTGCCGTACGGCAAGCAGCGCCGGCTGGAGATTGCACGGGCATTGGCAACGGAGCCCAGCATCCTGCTGCTGGACGAGCCGGCCGCGGGAATGAACCCGAAAGAAACGCTGGAGCTGACGGAATTTGTGCGGAATATCCGGGACGAGTTCCAACTCAGTATTTTGCTGATTGAGCATCATATGCAGATCGTGATGGACATTTCCGACCGGATCTATGTTTTGGATTTCGGAAAAACCATTGCCAGCGGGACTCCGGCGGAAATCCAGGCAAACGAACGTGTGATCGATGCATATTTGGGGGTGGCAGACGATGATTGAGGTGGAAAACCTGAAAGTCAATTACGGCGGCATTGAAGCGGTGAAGGGCATTTCCTTCTCTGTGCCCCAGGGCGATATCGTCACACTGATCGGCGCAAACGGCGCCGGGAAGAGCACGACGCTGCGCACCATTGCCGGTTTGGTCAAAGCCAAAAGCGGCTCCATCCGGTTTATGGGCGAGGAGATCCTGGGAAAAGACACGGTGGACATTGTCTCCCGGGGCATTACCCTGGTGCCGGAAGGACGTCGGCTGTTCCCGGACTTAACCGTCATGGAAAACATTAAAATCGGCGCATATCTGCGGAAAGACAAGCTGGACGACGACATTGAGTGGATTTTCGATTTGTTTCCCAGACTGAAAGAACGTCATTGGCAGCTGGCCGGCACATTGTCCGGCGGGGAACAGCAGATGCTGGCTGTGGCCCGGGCGCTGATGAGCCGACCCAAGTTAATGATGATGGATGAACCGTCGCTGGGCCTTGCCCCGCTGATTGTAAAAGGAATTTTCCGGATTATCCAGGAAATCAACCAACGCGGCGTTACCATTCTGCTCATCGAACAAAACGCCAATATGGCGCTGCGGATAGCGGATATGGGCTATGTAATGGAAACCGGCGCTATCACATTGCAGGGGCCCGGGAAGGAATTGCTGGTAAACGATGAAGTGCGGCAGGCCTATCTGGGCAGTTGACAGGCAGAATCTGTCAATGAAAATAAGCAGCTGGACCGGCCGCGGGGATGTCCTGCGGCCGGTTTTGCGTTTATCAGGAGACAAAGAGGACGGTTCAGACAGGAAGAAAACAGCTGCTTTCCGCAGCGGGCAGAAAGCAGCTGGAACAAAATAAAAAATTTTTGGATAAACGGGAAAATTTTGCTTTCTTTTTCCATATCGCTCTGCTACAATGAGGAAAACGAAACGAACGGATTTCTGATGGAAAAAACCATCAGGTGCAAAAGCAAAGAGGTGATTTCATTGCGTCGAACGAAACAATCGGCATGGATGCCGAGATGGGTCAGCATTTGCCTGGTATTGCTGCTGGCACTTGCCCCGCTTCAGGCTGCGGCTGCCCCCCAGTATCCGGACATTCCCGGGCATTGGGCGGAAAAAACCCTGAGACAGGGCGTGGCCGACGGACTTGTCGTTGGAGCAAACGGGAAAATGAACCCGGATCAGAACATTACGCTGTCGGAAGTGCTGACGATTTTAAACCGCGTGCTGTCCACAGGGAAAACAGGCAATATTTCCAGCTATGGGATCCCGAAGACGGCCTGGTATTACAATGAAGCAGCCCGCAGTCAGGCGCTGGGCCTGATGTCAGGGCTGTCCGGCACGCCGTCCTTCACAAAGGCGCTGCCCAGAGGGGATACGTTTGTCGTTCTAGTGGAAGCGTTTCAACTGATGGACCCGGAGCCGGATGTCTCCTGTCTTTCCGGCTTTAAAGATGCCAGCGCACTGACCAATCAAAACCGCGGAGCGACAGCGGTTCTGGTCAAACTGGGCATTGTAAAAGGGTCCGGAAATCTGCTGATGTCTCAGAAGCCGGTTACCCGGGCGGAATTTTTGGAAATGCTGTACCGAATCATTGGTACGCAAAAGAGTGCAGATCAGGTTTCCGGCACAGCCACAGGGAATTTATTGCTCCGGCCCAGCGTGCCGAAACCGACGCCAACGCCGACTCCCACTCCAACACCAACACCAACGCCCACGCCGACTCCCACTCCAACACCAACGCCCACACCGGACGTGACAGCATCCCCGGCGCCCACGCCAACACCGGACGTGACGGAGCCCCCGGCGCCCACGCCTACGCCGGATGTGACGGAATCTCCTGCGCCCAGCGCAGAGCCCACCCCCACGCCGGACGTGACGGAGCCGCCGGCACCCACGCCCACACCGGATACGACGGAGCCTCCGGCACCGACTCCCACGCCGGACGAAATGATGCTGACGGAGGAAGTTTCCGGACCGGCAGTCTATGCTCCGGCAGATGTATCAGACGGGCATACAGCGATTTTGAAAGATGTAACAACGGCCAAGCGCGTGATCTTTGACTGCAACTGTTACCAGGTGACGCTGGACCATGTACAGGCGTCCGGAGACGTGCTTGTGCGGGCGGACCAGTTAAAGAGCCTGAATCTGACAAACGGAACAACGGTAAAACGTTTGACCGTGGCTGCGCTCAGCGGCAATTTGACCGTGGCGCCGGGCCAGGGAAGCCGGATTGACATTCTGCGTGTCGGTACGGGCAGCGGAACCATTACGGTGTCAGGCAATGTCGGCGCCATCGAGCTGACCGGCAGCAACCGGTACATCGTGCTGGGCGACACCAATGTTTCAACCATCACCATCAGCGGGTCCAATAACCGGGTGGGAATTTTCAACACCGCCTCTGTGGGAACGATCAAAACCTGCCAGCAGGGGGAACACAGCCGGATCGTGGTGGAAGGCAAAGTAAATTCCATGACGCTGAACGGCAAGGATTCCCAGGTAGGCGGCACCGGGACAGTGAATTCTGTTTTGATTACAGGCGCCGGCAGTGCTGTGTCGGCGAAAACAGGAAAGCTGACCCAGACCATTGACCGCCTGCTTCCGGAAATGCATCTGACATTCCAGACGCCTGCGAAAGTGCCTGCGGGCGGCACGCTGAAAGTGACCGCCAAATTTACCAACGTGGGTCTCAATAAAGTCTGCTCCATTCAGTGGTACCGAGACGGTGCGCCGGTTTCCGGCCAAAGCAACGCGGCTTTCACCGTAAAAGAGGGCGGAACGGTTTCTTACAGCCCGCCCATCACCTTTACCAAAAACATGAAAACTTCCGTGACGGTGGGCTTGTCGGTAACATATAAGTCCGGCACACGGGTAGATACGGTATATAAAACCGTAACAGTTCCCATTCAGAATTATCCTGCGTCTCATTATTACGGACAGGATGCCCAGCGGGTGCTGAAGCTGGTCAGCTGCAGATACACCGGCAAACGGAGTGACTACAGTGCCTATGATAAGGAAGTCTTTGTCAACGCCAAGGGATATTCCAGCCCCAGCAAATATTTGATCTGGGTGAATCTGGCCACCCAGCGGACCAATATTTTCCAGGGGTCCAAGGGAAATTGGCGGCTGATTCGATCTTCCTCCGTGAGCACGGGGAAAGCTTCCACGCCCACGCCTGTAGGAGTGTTTTACCTGACGCGGAAGCAAACAGGCTGGTTTACGCCTACGTATACGGTGAAACCGGTGGTCCGGTTCAGTGCCGGCTCCGGCTATGCGTTCCACTCCATTTTATATAATCCAAACGGCACCGTGCAAGATGGACGAGTGGGCATACCGCTTTCCCACGGTTGTGTTCGCATGTACGATGGCGATATCCGATGGATTTATAACAATGTGCCCATTGGCACCACAGCAGTCGTATATTAAACAAATAAACAGATGAAAGCCGGCCGCCCAAAATGGGCGGCCGGCTTTTTCTGTTACGGCTGGAAGGTATGCCGCAGCTTCTCCAATGCTTTTTTCTCGATGCGGGAAACATACGAACGGGAAATGCCGCAGTCAGCGGCAATTTCCCGCTGGGTTTTTGGCTTTTCGTTGTTGAGACCATATCGTTGGACGATGATTTTCATTTCCCGCGGGGTTAAAACCTGGGCGATGGACTGCCGCAGCTGGCGGCAGTTTTCTTTGATATGCAGGTTCTCCAGCAGGTTGTCATCTGTGCTGACCACGTCCATCAGCGAAAGAGCGTTGCCGTCCTTGTCCGTGTCAATGGTTTCGGAAAGAGAAACCTCGCCGGCGGCCCGCTTTTGGGCGCGGAAATGCATCAACACTTCGTTTTCGATGCAGCGGGCGGCATAGGTGGCAAGGCGGGCGCCCTTTTGGGGGTTGTATGTGGACACGCCTTTGATCAATCCAATGGTGCCAATGGAAATCAAATCGTCCTGATCTGTGGTTTGAGTGTAATATTTTTTGATGATGTGGGCAACCAGACGCAGGTTGTGCTCGATCAGCAGATTGCGGGCGTCCAGATCACCTGCGGCTGCGCGGGCCAGATATTCCTGTTCCTCCTCCGCCCGCAGGGGACGGGGAAAGGAACTGCCGCCGGAAAGCCGGAGGGTGAAAAAGATCCCGTTGAGCAGCAGCAAAATGGATATGGGCAGCATATCGATTTCTCTCCCTTCTGCAGTACAGCCGGGCTGCAAGGACTGCAAAAGAGTGTATGATGCGACAGCTTGTTTGTATGTTTCCGCAAATGCCGTGTATGGAACGAAATTTGAGCAGTGTTCCTCAAATTCAGCGCGTCGCACGGGCGCGGTCCTGTAAAATCAGGTTTTTCAGCGTTTGGATGCCCAAACGGATGACGGGATCTGTGTTTTGGTTTTCCGGTTCGTGAATGCCGACGGCCTGCCGTTCCTGATTCCAAACCGTATGGAACGCTGCGCCGCAGCGCACGCCCAGCGCGGCCGCCACAACAAACAGAGAAGCGGACTCCATCTCGCTGGCCAGAACGCCCAGGCGCTTCCAGGCGTTCCATTGGTCCAGAAGCCGGTTTGCCACGGGCATCCGTTCAGGAGCGTGCTGGCCGTAATAAGAGTCTTTGGCCTGCACAACGCCCAAATGATAAGGATGCTTCAATTGGTCGGCAGCCTGCACCAGCGCATGAAGCACTTCATAGTGGGGAACAGCAGGGAACTCGATGGGGGCATATTCCCGGCTGGTTCCATCCTGCCGGACCGCGCCGGAGGCGATGACAAGATCACCGCCTTTTACGTTCATGGCAATCCCGCCGCAGGTGCCGATGCGCAGAAACGTATCCGCGCCGATGGCGGCCAGTTCTTCCATGGCAATGGCGGCAGAGGGGCCGCCAATGCCTGTGGAGGTGACGCTGACCCGCTCGCCCAGAAGGGTGCCGGTGTATGTGACGAATTCTCGGTTTTCCGCTATTTTTACCGGCTGGTCAAAATATGCGGCAATTTTGGCAGAACGCCCCGGACTGCCGGGCAAAAGACAATAACGGCCTATATCGCCAAGGCGGCATTGAATGTGATATTGGGCTTCGGATATCTGTGTCATATAAAATCACCTCTCCGACTGGTATGACAAAAAGATAAGATAAAAGGGATAAATGGAATGCTCTGCATCGCACAGTGTTTTTGCGGAATGCGATTCGTCTGCCGATGAAACGGATACTGCAGAGGAAACCTTCCGGTTCCATATCAATTATACCACAGAACGGCGATAAATACTTCTGTAAAATGCAAACATGATGCATCACGCGGCGCGATGCATCATGTTTCTCTTTCCCGTTCTTTCCAGAGAGGAAGCAGGCCGGCTGTCCGGGCATCCTTCAAAAGGAGAAGGATAAGCGGGAACAGAGCCATCCCAAAAACACCGAACATTCGAAAACCCAGATACATGGCGGCAAGTGCAGCCAGTGGATGGATTCCCAGGCGATTGCCAAGAATTCGCGGCTCGAAGAAATTGCGCAGCACGGCGGCGATCAGTTCCAGCAAAAGCAGACCCACACCGAGAGGAACATTGCCGGAGAAAAGGGAATATGCGGCCCAGGGAAGCAAAACCGCCCCCATTCCGAGAACGGGAATGAGATCCAGCAGAGCGAGAAGAACAGCCCAGAAAAGCGCATCCTGCACCCCCAGCACAACCAGACCAATTGTCAAAACAGAGAGCATCAGAAGCAGCAGGAGAAAATAGGACTGAAGCAATCGTCCGATGGTGCGGCGCAGTGTTTTGCCGGCATCTTGCAAAAGCGCATAAAAACGCCGGGGAAGCTGCCGCTGCAGAAAAGATAAGATGGACTGGTATTCGATGGTCATAAAAAATGTACCAAGCAGCGTTACAAAGAAAGACAGAACAAACGAGGGCAGCGCTGCGGCGAGGGAAGCAGCCCAGTCGATCAGAGCGGCGGAAAAGCGGCCCGCTTCCGACTGCAAACCGGTGAGGAGCTGCTGGGCGAGAATGCGAAACTGATCTGCCCATTCTGCGGTGAAGTGAGAAAGCAGCGCTTCCAGCGTGTCGGAAATGCGTTGGACAATGACAGGTCCATGGGCGGCCAGCCAGCCGGGGGAGAGAGAAAGCACATGAACAAGCTCGGCAGCCAGCTGCCACAACAGCAGGCTGGACACAACAAGAACCAGAAGAAGCAGACCAAAAGTGACGATGGATGAGGCTGCCGTTCGCTGCAGGCGGGTGTGCCGCAAAATCCAGCGTACAGGCGGCTGCAGCAGGGAAGCAAACAGCCAGGCGATGAGAAAAGGGAGCATCCGCGACAGCAGAAAATAACCCAGGAGGAGGGAAACGGCGAGGGGAAACAGAACGGCTGCGGCGCGGCGCAGCATGGGCAGGAGTTCTTTTTTGGACACGTGTTCACTTCCTTTCGGCAAATTTTGGGAAAAGCAGCGAAAAGGGCGAAAAGATCGCTGATACAGAGAAAAAAGGCAAAAAGAGCAATCTGTATATTCTGACCGGAGAGATCCGGTGAGATGGCGCCGAATGGATGGAGAAAACGGGAAAACAGCGCAAATTTCCAGCGGCAGGGCAAAGAAAACAGGAAAAAGTAAGATAGGCAAAATAAACGAAAACAAAAAAACAGACAAGATGTTTTTTGTGGAAAGCATAAAATCTGAAATGGAAGATCGGGGAACCCCGACAAATCGCTTGAAAAAAATTTGACATATGGTAGTATAAAAAGGCTGAAGAAAAGCGAACGATTTTAAAAGGAGTTGGGAAAATGTTCGAAAATCTGTTCTGGATCGGTTTCGTCGGAGCAGCTTTGGCTTTGCTTTTCGCTGTTTTTCAGAGTCGAAAAGTCATGAAGTTTTCCGAAGGAACCGATAAGATGAAGACGATTGCAGCGGCAATCCGTTCCGGTGCCAATGCATATCTGAAGCGTCAGTATATGGGCGTTTTAAAAATCTTCATTGTGGTATTCATCATCTTGCTGATCTTGGCCTTTAACCCCTGGCAGGGACTTTTGGCCAAATTTGTGCCCTTTGCCTTCCTGACCGGCGGTGTCTACTCCGGTTTGGCCGGCTTTATCGGCATGAAGATTGCGACCGCTTCCAATGCCCGTACCGCACAGGCGGCTCACGAAGGTCTGAACCGTGGTCTGAGAGTTGCTTTCTCCTCCGGTTCCGTCATGGGCTTCACCGTAGTTGGCTTGGGTATTCTGGACATCACGGTTTGGATCCACATCTTAAAATATGGTTTCCATGCCGATGCAGCAACCATCGGTTCTACCATGGTTATGTTTGGCATGGGGGCTTCCTTTATGGCGCTGTTTGCCCGTGTGGGCGGCGGCATCTTCACCAAGGCAGCAGACGTTGGCGCTGACCTGGTGGGTAAAGTGGAAGCCGGCATTCCCGAAGACGACCCCAGAAACCCCGCTGTTATTGCAGACAACGTAGGCGACAACGTAGGCGACGTAGCCGGTATGGGCGCAGACCTGTATGAATCTTACGTCGGCTCCATTCTGGCTTCCTTCGCATTGGCTACCTCTGCAGGCTTTGGCTGGAACGGCATTTTCATGGCGCTGGCCATGGGTGTTGTGGGCATCATTGCCGCATTGATCGGTACTTTCTTTATCCGCACCGGCGAGAGCACGGACCAGAAAACACTTCTGGGTGCACTGCGCCGCGGCACTTACATTGCAGCTGTCCTGGCAGCGGCTGCAGCAGTTCCCCTGAGCTATTTCATCATGGGCAGTGTCACCTCCTGGGTTGGCGTTTTGGTTGCCATTCTTTCCGGCCTGGTGGCAGGCGTTTTGATTGGCTACTTCACGGAATACTATACCTCTGATACCTATAAGCCCACCAAGGATCTGGCAGAGACCAGCAAAACAGGTCCCGCTACCATTATCATCGGCGGTATTTCCTTGGGCATGAAGTCCACCTGTATCCCCATTATTGTCGTTGGCGCAGCCATCCTGGTCAGCTATTTCGCGGCAGGCGGCGGCATGGATCCTGCAAAGGGCCTATTCGGCATCGGCATCGCCGCAGTCGGCATGCTGTCCACGCTGGGCATTACTTTGGCAACCGACGCATACGGCCCTGTTGCTGACAATGCAGGCGGCATCGCAGAAATGTCCGGCCTGGGCGAAGAAGTCCGTGAACGTACCGATGCGCTGGATGGTCTGGGCAACACCACTGCCGCAACCGGCAAGGGCTTTGCAATCGGTTCCGCAGCGCTTACTGCTTTGGCACTTTTGGTTTCCTATATCGATTTGGTCAAAGCGAAGGATCCTGACATTTTGAATCTGTCCATCACCAACCCGCCGCTGCTGGTAGGCATCTTCCTGGGCGCCATGCTGGCATTCCTGTTCTCTGCGCTTACCATGTCCGCGGTAGGACGTGCGGCACAGAGTATCGTTGTGGAAGTTCGCCGTCAGTTCAGAGAAATCGTAGGCATTATGGAAGGAACCGGCAAGCCGGACTACGAAACCTGCGTTGACCTCTGCACCCGCAGCGCACAGAAGGAAATGGTCTTACCCTCCCTTTTGGCGATCGTTGTTCCCGTTGTTGTTGGTTTGGTTTTGGGCGTCAACGGCGTCGTTGGCCTGCTGGCCGGCGTCACCATCACCGGTTTTGCACTGGCTGTGTTCATGTCCAACGCAGGCGGCGCCTGGGACAATGCAAAGAAATATATTGAAGCCGGTCATCTGGAAGGCAAGGGCAGCGAAAATCACAAAGCTGCTGTCGTCGGCGACACCGTGGGCGATCCGTTCAAGGATACCTCCGGTCCTTCCCTCAACATCCTGATCAAGCTGGTTTCCACTGTTTCTATTGTATTCTCTTCTTTGGTTATTGCATTCCATTTGCTGTAAAAGGAAATGTGTTTGCTGCAGAGCAGAAAACAGGCCGCGTACTTTACTGTACGCGGCCTGTTGTTTTTTGCAGAGAAAACGAGTTTATTGAAAAAGAAATGCTGCAACATTAGGAAAACCCCGGAAAAAGGGCCGTTTGTCGTATATTATGCACAAAAAAGATTTGATGACAGCCGGTCCATTTCTATAGGGCAGATTGTCGCATTTTGTATTTACAAGGGCGGGGAATTCCGCTATCATAAGAACTATCTTGTAAACGAAAGGATGGCGGCCACTCATGAAGAAACCCTTTGTCACACTCGACCAGCTGAAAGAGATTACGGCGCAATACCCCACGCCGTTCCACCTGTATGACGAAAAGGGGATTCGGGAAAACGCACGGAAACTGCACCAGGCATTTGCATGGAATCCGGGCTTTAAAGAATATTTTGCCGTAAAGGCAACACCCAACCCCACAATTTTGAAAATTCTGCAGGAAGAGGGTTGCGGAACAGACTGCTCCTCTCTCACCGAGCTGATGCTTTCCGACCGATGCGGCTTTGCAGGAAAAGACATCATGTTTTCCTCCAACGACACGCCGGCAGAGGAATTTGTGCTGGCACGAAAGCTGGGCGCAACCATCAATCTGGATGACTTTACCCACATTGACTTTTTAAAAGACGTAGCGGGGATTCCGGAGGTGATTTCCTGCCGGTATAATCCGGGCGGACATTTTGCGATTTCCAACGAAATTATGGACAACCCGGGAGATGCCAAATACGGCTTTACCCGCCAGCAGATGACAGAAGGGTTTAAAAAACTGAAGGCACTGGGCGTCAAACAGTTTGGCATACATGCCTTCCTGGCCAGCAACACCATCTCCAATGAATATTACCCCACACTGGCGGGGATTTTGTTCCAGGTGGCTGTGGAATTAAAGGAAGAGACCGGTGCCGATATCCGGTTTATCAATCTGTCTGGCGGCGTAGGCATCCCGTATCGTCCGGATCAGCCTGCCAATGACATCCTGGCTATTGGCGAGGGCGTTCGCCGGAAATACGAAGAAATTTTGGTTCCTGCCGGCATGGGCAATGTGGCCATTTGTACGGAACTGGGCCGGTTTATGCTGGGGCCGTATGGCTGCCTGGTGACAACCGCGACCCACGAGAAGCATATTTACAAGGAATATATCGGGGTAGACGCCTGTGCCGCCAACCTGATGCGGCCGGCCATGTACGGCGCGTACCATCATATTACCGTCATGGGCAAAGAAGATCAGCCGTGCGACCATAAATATGATGTGACCGGCGCTCTGTGTGAAAACAACGATAAATTTGCCATCGACCGGATGCTTCCCAAAATCGACCGGGGCGATCTGCTTGTGATCCACGATACCGGTGCCCACGGATATGCCATGGGCTATAATTACAACGGCCGCCTGCGTTCTGCCGAAGTGCTGCTGCAGGAAGACGGAAGCGCAAAGCTGATCCGCCGGGCGGAGACGCCGGATGATTATTTCGCCACGATGATTTTTGATTGATTTTCGGCGTAAAAACCCAGGCTGTATATCAGCTGCATATCGGATAAAATACGAATTTCGCAAAATAAAACCCCCGGTTTTGCTTTGACGGCGAAACCGGGGGTTGCGTTATGATTATTTGTCATTATCATTCATGATTTCGTCCCATTCCCATTCCGTGTCCTGCTTGCGGCGGAGTTTGGGCAGATAGCAGGCGCAGAGGATCAGCAGGGCGGCGCCAATGGCCACCTGGGGGATGTATCCCAAAATGCCGTCCGGCGGCAGGACCATCGGTAAAATGGCAATTGCCCCGGCGGGGGGGAAGAAACGACGGAACCAGACAAACACGATAAACAGGGCGGCCAATGCGATGGCAGCCGATAAAATCAGCGGCAGACCGAAACAAATGGAGAACAGGAATCGACAAATAGTGCCAATCAATGCGCCGGCGGTGAGCAGACACCAGATGGGCACAGGTGCCCGACGGTATTTGGAAGAGGGCTCGAAAAATTCCACGAAAGTGACAATCAGAGGCGGCGCAATGAGATAATTCAGCCGCAGGAAATACGCAATCAGCGCAAAAACGATGACGCCGATCAGCAGGAACAGCCACTTATGAGCCTGCTCTTCAATGGAGTCCCGCACAGGCTGAAAACGAAAAGGCCTGACCCATTCTGCCTGCACCAGGAAGTACCGCACCAGAACCACGATGGCGGCCATGATACAGACAGCGAAGACATAGATATAGTTGGTTTCCTGCAGCAGAACGGGCAGAATACCGGCGGAAAAAATAGGCGTGATGGAGGATCTGGTGAACATCAGCGCCAGCGCGGAAAAGAGGAAAGACAAGGCGACCTGCACAGGCATGATGATGGACAGATGGGCCAGCAAAACGCCGACGAAAGCGGAGAGGGTCATCAAAATGATAAAGCTGCTGCTGGACACTTGCCAAGGCTGACGCGCCATTACCCAACAGCCGATGGTCAACGCGGCGATTTCAGGGAAGATAAGAGCAGAACATTGGAATAATTCGGCAATCCCCACCATGACAATGACCATGGCAAGAGCCAGAACGTCGTTTTTCCATTTGAACCCTCTCATATCGTATGACACCGTCCTTTCTATAATTAGAACCGGATAAAAAACGAAGACAGGAAGCACTTCTTCCTGCCTTTGTTTTTCCACTATTTAACCGGCAATCCGATTGAGCTTTCGTGTAAGGCTGCTCTTTCTACGAGCTGCTGTGTTTTTATGCAACAGACCTTTGCCAACAGCCTGATCAACCTTTTTGACTGCCGTAGCATATGCGCTTTCGGCCTCGGCACGGTTGCCCGCCGCCACCGCTACGTCAAATTTTTTCAGGTAAGTTTTCAGGCTGGATCTTGCTGCTTTGTTTCTTGCAGCTTTGGCTTCGGAAACCAATACACGTTTTTTGGCAGACTTAATATTCGGCAAACCATCCACCTCCTCCGGTCGCATATTTGCTATTTTGCAATAAAGAAAGTCTCCACGTAGATATATATATTACCATTGATTTTCAGAAAAAGCAATAACTTTTTTCTTTTTTTCTTCTTTTTTGCATATCTTTTTTTTCGCTGAGGAAAATAAGCCCGGTAAATAAAAGAAGGAGCAGGCGTGATGCAGAAGAGAAGAACGGACCTGGCTGTTGAAGCAAGAGACCTGTGGACGGAGGCAGCGGGGGAAGCTGCGAAATTGGAAGGCGTAAAATCATGGGATGCCCTGCGGGAAGGGTATCCGGTCACAACGGTGGAGATTTTGGACGAGAACGGGGCAAAGACACTGGAAAAACCTGTGGGGACATATGTTACGATTTCATTGGGCGGTCTGCGCCGGCGGGAGGAAGACGCCTTTGGGCGGGCAGCCCGTGTGATTGCCAAAGAACTGGGACAGCTTTTGCCTTCGGAAGCGGGCGGTCCGGTTCTGGTGGCCGGACTGGGGAACCAGGCGATTACACCGGACGCAATCGGGCCTTTGGTGGTTTCCCATATCCTGGCTACCCGGCACCTGGTGAAACAAATGCCGGAGCAGTTTGGCGCTTTTCGCCCTGTTGCTGCCATTGCGGCAGGCGTGCTTGGCACAACGGGTGTGGAAAGCGGCGAGATCATCAAAGGTGTGGCAGAAAAAATTAAACCATCCTGCATTCTTGTGGCAGACGCGCTGACAGCCCGGACGGCAGACCGGATCTGCAGTACGGTTCAGATTACCAACAGCGGCATTACGCCCGGTTCCGGCGTGGGAAACAGCCGCAGAGAGCTGAATGCGCAAAGCATGGGGGTCCCGGTGATTGCCATCGGCGTTCCAACGGTAGTAGAGGCAGGGACGCTGGCAGCAGATCTTGTGAGCCGTGCCGGGATGGAGCTGCCGAATGAAGGGGCATTCGCAAAGCAGACAGGCGGCCTTTTGGTGACACCAAAGGATATTGACGCCCAGGCGGCCGAGCTTTCCAAAGTCATTGGGTATGGGATCAATCTTGCCCTGCAGAAAGGGCTGGCGCTGGAAGATATTACGATGCTGCTGGAATAAGAAGGGAGGATACCTTTTCAAAACAGAAAAACTGCCCGGTTTCTGCATTGACAGGAACCGGGCAAATTTAGTATGATAAAGAAAAGAGGCAGCGGCCGGGCCGTATGCCAAAAGAAAGGGTGGAAATACATGGGAAAAGCAATCGTCACCATTGGAAGGCAATGCGGAAGCGGAGGAAGAGAAATCGGGAAGCGTTTGGCCGACAGATTGGGTGTTCCGTTTTATGATCGAAAGCTGATCGAATTAGCAGCCCAGGAAAGCGGGATTGATCCCAATGTGTTTGCACATGTAGATGAAACGGCCACCAACAGCCTGCTGTATGCTTTGTCCATGGGCGCGTTTACGTTAAACAGCGCCGGCATGGTGGAAAGTTCCATTAACGACAAGGTATTCTTTGCCTCTGCGGAATTTATCCGCAAAGTGGCAGCAGAGGGTTCCTGCGTCATTGTCGGTCGCTGTGCCGATTACATTCTGCGGGAAGAAGAAGCCTTGCTCAGCGTTTTTATCCATGGACAGCAGAAGGACCGCGTGGCCAGAATTGCAAAAGAACTTAAATATGAACCGGGCAAGGCCGAAGAGGTTGTCCGCAAGCTGGACAAACAGCGGGCCAATTATTATCATTACTACGCAAGCCGAAAGTGGGGCACCATGACCAACTATGCTCTGGCGATAGACACCAGCATACTGGGCATTGACGGCGCGCTGGATCTGCTGGAAGTGGCTGCTCGCAAAAAAATGGAAGATTGACGCGTGGTAAGTACAAAAGTGCCTGAAAAGTTTACGAAATGAAAAATGCAGCGGCCGCAACGCCATTTGGGTTGCGGCCGTTTTTCCTTTCCATCGCGTGGAACCGCGCCGAATGGTCAGGTGACTTCATACAGCTGCTCCAATCGCGAAATGACATCGGCGATGCAGTGATCGTCGGAAGAAGCAGCGATCTGCACGAAGGGCTGACATTTGACTTCCTGGGCAGCATCAGAAGGGCAGAAGCCGATTTTGGCCAGACGAAGCATGGGGAGGTCGTTCTGATTGTCTCCCACGCAGTAGAGATGCTGCAGATCAATATTCAAAAGACGGGCCAGGCGGCGCACCTGCTCTCCTTTGGTGCTGCCCCGGGCGGTGAGCTCCAGCAAATGATGATTGGAGAAAATAATTTCATAATGGTCCGGCCAATGGGTGCGGATGTATGCCTGCACTTCTTTCAGCATGGTATGGCGCTGTTGAAATATGGCCTTCACAAAGGGCTTGGGGACTTCATCGGGGTCCTTGCAGAGGGTATAGGAAATGCCCACTTTCCGCGCGTGGTTTTCCGTAATTTGATTGGGCTGGAAGGCATACATTTTCTCGCCATGGTACAGTTCAAATCCGATATCCGGAAACTGCCGGATGATCTGGCGCAGATCTTCCACCACCCGGGGGGGCAAAGAGGACTGAAACAGCAGATGGTCGGATTGAAAATCATACAGTGCGGCCCCATTGGACAGCACCACAGGCGCATTGATGGGAACTATGGGCACTTGGGGCAGAAACGTGAGATGAGACCGCCCTGTGGCGATGGTAAACCGGCCGCCCTGCGCGATGAAGGACAGGATGGCGGCTTTATTTTCTTCCGACAGACGATGGTCAGAGCCGATTAATGTGTCGTCAAAGTCGCTGACCAGAAAAACACCGTGAAATTTTCCCAAGAGACAATCATTCCTTTATCGGCTCCCACTGCAGACAATATTCCCTGCAGGGGAACACAGAGCACTGTGGCGGCAAAAGCGGTGAACCTGATTTTCGACAATATATCCCCGAAACATCCATGACAGGATGCAAAGGGAATCACACGCAATTGAAAGATTCACCGGCAGTGCAGAGACCTGCACTGTTGCGCTTAAAATTCAGTGTACCACAAAACCAGACAAACCGCAAATGTTCCCGGCAAGGGAAAGCCGTATTTTTCATGCGGCGCAGAGCGGAAAAACTCAATATCGGACAAAACTGCCGCAGCATCGGGCGCCAGGGCAAAGGGGCCCGGGCGGGAATTGCGGCGGAGAAAACAAAAAATGCGTGATATCCGATTTGGATATCACGCATTTTAAAGCAGGAAAAACAGATTTTGATTCTCGTGCCGGTGCTGCCTGACCCAGACGCCCCGTTTTACTTTATTTTGATGTTCTGTTTCAATTTTACCAGGATTTTCTGAAAATCCGCCGGAAGCGGACAGGAAAATTCCATTTGCGCGCCGGTTCCCGGATGGGAAAACCGGATGGTCTGGGCGTGAAGACATTGTCCACTGAGGCCGGTCACCGGCCGTTTTTCGCCATAAACCGTGTCGCCCAGAAGCGGATGGCCGATGTGGGCCATATGCACCCGGATCTGATGAGTACGTCCGGTCTCCAGGCGGCACCGGATAAATGTGTAACCGGGAAAGCGGGCCAGAACCTCATAATGCGTGACGGCAGGTTTTGAATTTGTCTCCGTAACAGCCATCTTTTTCCGGTGAGTGGGATGCCGTCCGATGGGAGCGTTGATGGTTCCGGTGTCCTCGCGCAGATTCCCGCGCACCACAGCCAGATAAACGCGGGACAAACTATGATCCTGCAATTGAGCGGAAAGAGACAGGTGGGCCGCATCGTTTTTGGCCACCAGCAGCAGACCGCTGGTTTCTTTGTCAATACGGTGAACGATGCCCGGGCGCAGTGTGCCGCCAATGCCGGACAGGCTGTCTCTGCAATGATACAGCAGAGCGTTGACCAAAGTGCCGTCCGGATGGCCGGGAGCGGGGTGAACCACCATACCGCGGGGCTTGTTAATCACCACCACATCCGCATCTTCGTACAGAATAGAGAGAGGGATGTCCTGCGGAAGGACATCCAATGGCTCCGGTTCCGGCAGCGAAACAGAAACCGGCACGCCGGGAATGGTTTTGTCACTTTTTTTCAGTGGCTTTCCACAGCGCAAGACCAGCCCCTGCTCCAAAAGCCGCTGTGCATAGGCGCGGGTAATGCCTTCCAGTGCCTGCGCCAGATAGGCATCAATCCGCTGTCCTTCCGTTTCCGGATGCAGCAGAATGGTTTCCATCAGGTCAGCTCCTTCTTGTTTTTGCCGTAAAAGAAGAGGATGTAAACGCAGAGCAGAACCCCGCCTACTGTAATACATACATCGGCAAAGTTAAACACAGGGAAAGAGACAAACAGAAACTGGAACATATCGATCACATAGCCCAGACGGATCCGGTCGATCAGATTTCCTACGGCACCGGCCAAAATCAGCACCAGAGACCAGCTTCCCAGAGGATGGGTGATCTTCCGCCGCAGGATCAGGTACAAAACGACCAGAGAGGCGGCAGCGGACAGCACCGTCAGCAGCCAGGTGGCGTTTTGAAAAATGGACCAGGCGGCGCCGGTGTTGTGCACATGAGACAGCCCCAAAACGTTGGGAATGATCTCCAGCGTCGTATCAGCATAGGGCTGATACGGCAGGAAGAGCGCGATAAAATATTTGATGACCTGGTCGGCGGCAATGAGAATTGCCGCCGCCAGAAGAGAAAGTATGATCATAGAAAAACTCCGTTAAAGCATGGCTTTGACCACAGCGGCACAGCGGGGACAAAGTTCCGGATGGTCTGCATCGGTGCCGACGCCTTCATCGTGGCACCAGCAGCGAACGCACTTTGGAGCATTGGAAGGAACAGCTTCCACCCAAAGACCGGGGAAGGCAACGCCTTCATAGCCGGTTTTTGCATCGTCTTCCAATACGGTAACTTTAGAAACAATCAGCAGTGTGGTCAGCGCGTCGTCCTTCAGCGGGGCAAACGCTTGGGCGGCTTCAGGGGACAGGTGAAGCGTGATTTCACTGTCCAGAGATTTGCCGATGGTTTTGGCAGCCCGGGCCAGCTCCAATGCTTTGTTCACGTCGGTACGCAAAGCGCCAAGCTTTTCCCAGCGGTCCGCCTGCTGGGCAGACAGCACCAGCGCGTCGTCATAAACCGGCATGGGATTTAAGAGAACGCTGAAGGTGTTTGCATTTTTGTCATGGGGCATAAAGCTCCAGATTTCTTCGGCAGTGAAGGCCAGAATAGGCGCCAGCATCCGCACCATACCGTCCAGGATATGGTAGATGGCGCTTTGTGCGCTGCGGCGGGCCTTGCTGTCTTTCCCCTCGCAATAGAGGCGGTCTTTGATAATGTCCAGATAGAAATTGGACATATCCACCACGCAGAAATTGTGGATGGAATGGGTGATGACATGGAACGCATAGCTGTCATAGCTGCTGCGCACTTTGGCCACCAGCTGATTATAGCGGGCCACGGCCCATTGATCCAATTCTTCCATCTCCTGGAAGGGGACGGGCTGGTCAGGATCAAAATCATCCAGATTGCCCAGAATATACCGGGCAGTGTTGCGGATTTTCAGGTATAAATCGGAAAGCTGCTTGAAGATTTTATCGGAGGCACGCACGTCCACACGATAGTCGGAAGAAGCAGCCCACAGGCGCAGCAGGTCGGCGCCATACTGCTTGATGATGGTCTCCGGCGCCACGGCGTTGCCCAAAGATTTGTGCATGGCTTTGCCTTCGCCATCCACGGTCCAGCCGTGGGTCAGAACGGCGCGGTAAGGCGCTTTGCCCTGGGTGGCTACGGCGGTGAGCAAGGAGGACTGGAACCAGCCGCGGTACTGGTCTGCGCCTTCCAAATACAGGTCGGCAGGCCAATTTTGCGGATCGTCCTTCATGAGGGAGGCAATGTGGGTGGAGCCGGAATCGAACCAGCAGTCCAACGTGTCGGTTTCTTTGGTAAAGTGGGTACCGCCGCAATGGGGGCAGGTGAATCCCTGGGGAAGCAGGTCGGCCGCTTCCCGTTCAAACCAGATGTTGGAACCGTGCTGCCCGAACAGGGCGGAAATTGCCTCGATGGTTTCTTTTGTGCAAATGGGTTTGCCGCAGTCGGAACAGTAGAACACGGGGATGGGGAGACCCCAGTGCCGCTGGCGGGAAATGCACCATTCTGCCCGCTCCCGCAGCATGGAGACCATGCGGTCGTACCCCCATTCCGGCATCCACTGGATGTTGCCGCAAGTGGCAACTGCATCTTCTTTGAACGCGTCTACAGAGCAGAACCACTGGTCGGTTGCCCGATAGATGATGGGGTTTTTGCAGCGCCAGCAATGCGGATAGGAGTGCACGATTTTTTCCAGAGCCAACAAAGCGTTTTGCTCTTTCAGTTCTTCCAGAATCACGCCGTTTGCCTTGGCGTAATACAGTCCGGCAGATTTACCGGCCTCTTCTGTCATGTGGCCCCTGGCATCCACCGGGACCAGTACGCCGATATTTGTTTTCCCGGCGTTGTCATATTGCTTGCAGATGAAAAAGTCATCCACGCCGTGTCCGGGCGCAGTATGAACGCAGCCGGTACCGGATTCCAGCGTGACGTGATTGCCCACGAGAATGACCGATTCCCGGTCAAGGAAGGGATGGGCGGCAGTCATCAGTTCCAGATCACGGCCCTTGAATTTTCCCAGGACTTCCCAGGTTTCAATGCCGGCAGCCTTTGCGACGGCGGCGGCCAGATCTTCCGCTACGATATAAACCTCGCCGTTTGGCGCCTGCATCAGGATATATGTGAAATCGGGGCCCAGAGAAATGGCCAGATTGCCGGGAAGCGTCCATGTCGTGGTGGTCCAAATGACGAAATACGTTTTGGAGAGATCACACAGCCCCTGGAATTTCCCGTGGTCGTTCCGCACCTGAAATTTGACATAAATGGAGTCACAGGGATCATCGGCATATTCGATTTCCGCTTCTGCCAAAGCGGTTTCGTCATGGGGGCACCAATAGACAGGCTTTAAGCCTTTATAGATATATCCCTTTTCATACATCTTGCCGAAAACCTTGACTTCCTCTGCTTCAAAGGCAGGGTCCATCGTGCGGTAGGGGTGTTCCCAATCGCCCAAAACACCCAGGCGGATGAACTGCTCCCGCTGGATGTTGATAAAGTTTTGCGCAAACGCTTCACAGGCATTGCGGAATTCGGGAATGGACATTTTTTTCCGGTCCAGCTTGTTCTGCTTGATGATGGCGCTTTCGATAGGCATTCCATGATTGTCCCAGCCGGGGGTATAGGGGGCATGATAGCCGGCCATATTTTTATATCGAAGGATAAAATCCTTCAGACATTTGTTCATAGAAGTGCCCATGTGGATATATCCGTTGGAAAACGGCGGACCGTCGTGCAGAATGAACCGGGGTTTTCCTTCGTTGTGCTTCATCAATGCGCCGTATACATCTTTTTCATACCAGCTTTTCAGCATATCCGGTTCCCGTTTCGGCAGACCGGCCCGCATTGGAAATTTTGTTTTGGGCAGATTGATGGTCTGGTTATAGTCCAGAGGCATGGTGGGTCTCTCCTTCTTTCAAATATTTTCGATTCCAAAATACAAGAGCGGCGGGGGGCGTTACTTCGCCATTCCCCGCCGCCACGTTTCGGAGTTTATTTCACCTCATAGTCGCGGCCGAACCGCAGGTCGTTAAAATTGATTTTTCTGGTTGCCTGCTCTTCCAGCTCATCCAAAACAGCTTTTGTATTGCTGTCGATCTCGTCATTTGGACTGGAAGGGTCCGCGCTTTGCTCCGTTTCCTGGAAATCAGAAGGGACGTCAGAAACAGATGCTTCTTCACTGACGATTTTGTGCAGGGAAGAATCGATTTCGTCAGCAGCAGCCTCCACAGGATCTTCTGTTGCCTGAGGTGCCGGAGCGGCAGTGATGTTGGGCAATGCGTTCAGTGAAGCAAGCTGTGCTTCACAGGCATTTCGAATCTTTGCAACAAAAGATGCGGTTGCGCTTTGAGCGGTTTCCAGCCGAGCCTGTTCATCGGCGATTTGCACATGCAGCTGATCCAGGTGCTCCTGAAGAGAGCCTTCTGCATCTTTGAGCATCTTTGCTTTTGTTTCTTCCGCTTCCGAAATCATAGAGGAAGCCATTTTTTGCGCGGTCAAAAGGGTGGTGCGCATCGCGTCTTCCGTGCTGCGGTATTCAGAAATTTTTTCCACCAGCACTTTCATCTTGTTCTTCAGCATGGCGTTTTCTTTGTAAAGAGCAGTGTAATCTTCTGTCAAAACATCCAGAAATTCATCCACTTCGGCCATGCCATATCCGCCAAATCTTGCTTTGGGGAAAGACCGTTCCGCAACTTCTTGGGGGGTCAGCATTACAGAATCCCTCATTTCTCTTTTTCGTCTGTATCTGTCAAGTCCTTGCTCATTCCATTAAGGGAGCCTGGCTCCGTTTGCGAAAATGCCCATAGGGCTGCCCCATTAGGCAGCCCTGATCAGGTCACGTAGTTAAAAATAGAGACCGTTGTTCTCTAATTCATCAATTAAGTCGCCCAGAATATCTACATTATACGGTGTGATAATGTATGTGCTGACTGCCACTTTTTTGATCTTTCCGCCATTTGCATAGGCAACACCGGAGGAAAAGTCCACCAGGCGGCGGGCAATGTCCTTGTGGGTGGATTCCAGGTTCAGTACCACAGTGCGTTTTTCCCGGAGATGATCTGCAATTTCTGCAGCGTTTTCAAACCGGTCTGGCTTAACCAAAACAACCTGAAGCTGGGTCGTTGCGTGGATGTTGACTACCTTGTTGCTGTGACGGTCCTCCGCCTGGTAGCCTCCCCGTCTGGATTCTGATGCGCTGCTGGAAGCAGAAGCGCGAGAGGTTGCTTTTTGCGCAGGCTGGAAATCTTCCATATCCTCATCGTCTTCATCTTCATAAGGGCGGGCGAGTCGTTTCAATTCGTCAAAAAGTCCCATGGGAAAAGTCCTCCTCTATCTTTGTCTGTTCATGCGGGGGCCAAACAACGCAGTTCCGATTCGTACCATATTTGCACCTTCGGCAATTGCATCTGCAAAATCCCCGCTCATACCCATTGATAAGTAAAGCATAGTATTATTATCATACGTTTTTTGCTTCATGTCAACAAAAAGCTGATACATCTGGCGGAAAAAATCACGATTTTCTCCCGGAAAGGACGCAATTGGGGGAATTGCCATCAATCCGCGCAGGCAAATATGGGGAAATTTGGAAGCGGCAGAGACCAATGCATCAAGCTCTTCGGGCAGGACGCCGGACTTGGCAGGCTCCCTTCCGATGTTGACTTCCAGCAGAATATCCTGACAAATGCCCAGAGACGCCGCCTGTTTTTCGATCAGCTCCAGAAGCGCCAAAGAGTCCACAGATTCAATCAGATTGACTTTCCCCACGACCTGGCGGACTTTATTGCGCTGCAAATGGCCGATAAAATGGACAGATGCGCCGTCATATGCGTTTTGTGCCTGTTTTTCCACCAGCTCCTGTACCCGATTTTCCCCGCAGATGGAAATTCCGGCGGCAATGGCCGCACGCACAGTTTCTGCCGTTTGCGTCTTGGTTGCGGCCACCAGAAGAATTTCAGAGGGGTCACGGCCGGAAGAGATCGCCGCTTTTTTTATTTCGGCCTGGACTGCTGCAAGATTATTTGAAATGGACATAAAACGCCTCCTGGTAAATGAAGATCAGGTTCATTCTGAAATAATTTTTCCGGTGTACATCGTTTCTCCCTTGATGAACACCTGGTCACCGGCTTTCAGACCGTCGGCATCCGGGTTGGTGGAAACCAGATAAAAGGAATCGCCTTCATAAACAATTTCCACTTCCCGAAACTCCGCCTGGAGACCGGCGATACAGTATACGCCCACTTTGCCGTCATCCTGTACCCGAAGCGCTTCTTTCGGGATCCGCAGGCC
>JAFOJR010000094.1 GCA_017420125.1 Oscillospiraceae bacterium
CAGATCATTGCCACAGGCGGCGGTGTAGTTTTAAATCCGGAGAATATGGAGGCGTTGAAAAAAACAGGCATTGTATTTTTCCTGGATGTGACACCGGAATCCATCATGCGGCGGCGAACCAAACTTTCTGGCCGGCCGCTGCTGCAGCAGGATGAGGAAAAGGTGGACACAAAACTGCAGAAATTGTATCGTGATCGGATTGGGCTGTACTGTAAATATGCGGATTTCCGATTTTCCAATCGTTGTTATGCCAAAAAGAATTTACTTCGCATTGTGAATACCATGAAGCGGATAGAGGGGGAGAAATAGATGCGTTTTTTGATTCTGAATGGGCCAAATCTAAATTTGCTGGGCACTCGGGAGCCGGATGTGTATGGGAAAGACACCTATCAGGATTTGTGCCGTCGATTGACTGTATTTGCAGCACAGCACGGGAGCAGCGCCACTTGTTTCCAAAGCAATTATGAAGGTGCCATTATTGACCAAATTCATCAGGCGCCGGGAACATATGATGCCATCATTTTGAACCCTGGTGCATTTACGCATTACAGCTATGCTATTTTGGACGCTCTTCAGTCTGTTTCGGTTCCCGCCGTAGAGGTGCATATTTCCAATATTCACAAGCGGGAAACATTTCGTCATACGTCTGTATTGGCCCCGGCGTGCGTAGGACAGATTTGCGGTCTGGGTTTTGCAGGGTACGAAGCGGCGATGATGTACTTTTTGCGCGGGCAATGCAGCGAAGCGGAAACTGGCGTTTCTCTGCGGATGAAAAACGAAATGAAAAAATTGATGGTAATCGGCGATCCGGTGGGACACAGTCTTTCTCCGCTTCTGCAAAACACGATGATCGGGATGTTGCAGCTGCCTTATATTTATCTGGCGCAATCGGTTCATCCGGATGATTTGCCGGCATTTCTGCAGGCGTGCAAGACTTTGGGTTATGCTGGTTTTAATGCGACCATGCCCCACAAAGAGGCGTTGATTTCGCTGATGGACGGTGGTGTTTCTGCGGAAGCCACACGGTTTGGGGCGGTGAATACCGTTTGCATTAGGGATGGAAAATGCTATGGACACAACACAGACGGCCGAGGCCTTTTACTGGCGTTGAGTCGAATGGATGTTTTGCCAAAAGGGAAAAAAGTGTTGGTATTAGGTGCAGGCGGTGCGTCAAAAGCAGTTTCTCTGTCTTTGGCGGACGCTGGTGCGACGATAGCGCTTTGCAACCGAAATGTGACCAAGGCAGAGCGCCTCTGCGCTGAAGCACCTGACGCAATGACGCCGTATCCGATGGAGCCGGAGCAGCTTTGCAAATTAGCTTTGGAAAGCGATTTGGTTGTCAATTGTACGTCCTTAGGGATGGAAGGGACAGGAAGCCAATTTCAGAATCTGGATTTCGTGGCTCATTTACCGAAACATGCAGTGGTATATGATGTCATCTACAGTCCGCGGGAAACGCTGCTTTTGAAAACGGCTCGGGCACATGGGCTTCGAGGACAAAATGGACTTTCTATGCTGCTGTATCAGGCAGTGCTTTCTCTGGAGCTATTCACAGGTGCAGAAGTCAATCAGGATTGGCTCTGTGAAAGTATGGAACAGCTCATTGGAACATTGTGATGATTTTTTCTGTTTTTTGTATAAAATAACGCAAAATGATGTAAACTGTCCCTGAGGTGGACGTTGTGCAGCATTTTGGCGTGTGGGATAACGAGGTTATTTCACAAAAAATTGCCGCAGGTTTAAATGCCTGCGGCATTCCTTTTGTACAGATGAGAACATTTGGACAATGGCAGGCAAAAAATTCTCTTCTGGTGTTTGGACCCAGAGTACGCTTTCCATTCTGGGGAAAGCGGTTGAGAGTACGATATTTGCTGTTTCCAGATGGGATGCACCCTTGTGTGGAGGCAGATTGTGCTGTGAGCTATGGGCTATCCGGACGAGACAGTATCACGATTTCCAGTTTGCAGGAAAATCGCATGGTTTTATCTTTGCAGCGGGAACTGGTAACTGTTTCTGGGGTGATTTTGGACCGACAGGAACTTTTACTGCCATATTTGACGGCTCTTTCTGTAGAAGAGACACTGGCTGTGTACGGCGCTTTATTGTTATTGGGCGTAGCGCCTTCGCAACTGTTCCATTGCTGCACTTGACTATAGAAATCGAAAGAAATGAAAATATCCAGTCGGGTGGGCCTTTTGTACCGTTGTCAGCCGGAACATGCATACAAAAACATGCAGTTTCATAGAATAGGACAGAGACTGCACAAAAGGGAGTGACCCAGATGGAATGGGAATGGAAAGAAAACCAGGTTTTTCTGCGGGGAACAGCAGAGGAGACACCCTATATTTCACATGAGAGTTATGGGCAGATTTATGTCAAATTTTTTCTTTCGGTTGCCCGGCTGTCCGGCATAGAGGATCGATTGCCGATTTTATGTAAACAGGAGCAGAGTGCACAGATTGCAGCAGGGCAACAGTTGGAAATTACAGGAGAACTGCGATCATTCAACAATAAAAATGGGAGTGGGCAGCGGCTGATTTTATCCGTTTTTGCAAAGTCTGTCCAAAAAACAGCGGGTGAGCCGCAAAACACACTGTTTTTGGATGGGGTTGTGTGCAAAGCACCCACTTTTCGACAAACGCCTCTGGGGCGGGAGATTTGCGATTTTATCCTGGCTGTTAACCGGCGGTACGGCCGGGCAGATTATTTGCCTTGCATTGCATGGGGCCGGCTGGCAAAAGAGATTGCGGTTCTTCCGGTAGGAAGTCGTCTGTGTTTGGACGGACGTCTGCAAAGCCGTACATATCGAAAGATGATAGGAGAATACGCAGAAGAACGCACAGCGTTTGAAGTCTCCGTGATGCGTTTGTGCCCTTTGGAAAGAGATGGCAGTAAGCCATTGGTTTTCCAAAGGGAAACAGGCGGATAAAACAGGAAGCGCAGAGAGCTTTTCTTTTTGAAACGTATGAATAAAGCAGCTTGATTGGGCAAAGCTATAGTCGGGATAGATATCCCATGAAAAAGAAAACCCGAATGGAGAAAAAGGAGAAAAGAAAAACATGTCTAGATCCAACCGTGTTGTTGTACCGGCGGCAAAGGAAGCGCTGGATAAGTTTAAGATGGAAACTGCAAACGAAGTAGGCGTTACTTTAAATAAGGGCTACAATGGTCACCTGACTGCACAGCAGGCTGGCTCTATTGGCGGCAGAATGGTAAAAAAAATGATTGAGGCATATGAAAACGGTCTGAAGTAACCACCTGCAACAGGAAAAAGTGTCCCCGCCGGATTTCCGGCGGGGACACTTTTTCCTAAAAAGAAATATTGTTTTGAGACGTAATTTATAAAAGGAGCAGAGAGAGTCCCTGCTCTTTAGCATAACGGACAGTATACGCAGTACCGCCCGTTTTGTGTCGAAGATAGCAAATGCAATGACTGCTTACATCCACAAGGCAGCGGTTCCGACGCTGCATGCACATAAAGTCATATTTTTGAGATACGTAGATCACCTGATCGGCATTTTCTTTGATTGCTTCGTAAGCCGCGATATTTTTTTTAGACCATTGGGAGGCCTGGTCCGGATATGGCAGAATTAAGACAAGAGACAACTCGGCCAATTCAGTCGCTTTCAACCGAAGAACAGTACGTGCTGCCAGTGTGTCAAATCCCAGTGCGCCGCCGGCGCAAAAACAGGTAATACCTTTTGCAGCCAGATCACGAATGGACTGTTCCAGATTTGGGAGAAGCGTTGGGTCGAAAGGCAGGGTACGGTGGCCGGTGAAACAACAAGTTTTTTCTCTTTCAAAAGGGAGTGTAATTTCTTTCATCTCGTCAAGCCTCTGTTTTTCGTTCTGTTTGCATATTTTATCTCATTATACAGCAGAAAGCAATCCTTCTGAAGAAGTTTGAATCCAAAATAAAGGTGTGGAAGAGTAATTCTGGTTGATAGGCATACTGCCTTTTTACTTGGCAAATAAGAGAATTTGTGATATACTGTCGAAATGAAGCAAAGAGAAACGAATCCATTTTATTACAGCGACGACAATAAGCGATACCAAACATTGGCTTATGCAAATCGCCGCCGATTTGGCGGCAAAGTACAAAAGGCTGCACTGGACGGAGGGTTTTCCTGTCCTAACCGAGATGGAACCTGCGGCATGGGAGGATGTGTATTCTGCTCGGGCGGCAGCGGA
This sequence comes from Oscillospiraceae bacterium, assembly GCA_017420125.1. Taxonomy (GTDB): domain Bacteria; phylum Bacillota; class Clostridia; order Oscillospirales; family Oscillospiraceae; genus RGIG529. The sequence continues at coordinate 4,192 of JAFOJR010000094.1, forward strand.
TATTTTACAAACGGAAAGCTTTCGATTTTGACACAATTGGAGGCCGAGATTGCAAGAATCGAGAAAAAAGAAAAAAATGTACGGGTAATCGCATATTTCCAAGCAGGCACCAATACATATGCACCAGTGGACATCTTAAAAGCCCGTTTTGAACCAGTGTTGCGCCATCCGAAAGTTTGTGGCCTCTCCATTGCCACACGCGCAGATGCGCTGCCACCTGACGTGTTGGATTATTTGGAAGCATTGGCTGACCGCTGTGACCTTACGGTGGAATTGGGATTGCAAACGGTGCACGATGAGACTGCGCGAAGAATCAACAGAGGACATGATTTCCAAACGTTTCTCACAGGATATCGTGCGTTGAAAGCGCGGGGGATTCGTGTTTGTGTCCATTTGATTTGCGGCTTGCCGGGAGAGACGCTGGCAGAAATGCGGACAAGTGCCCAAGTGTTGGGGCGTCTTTGTCCGGACGGGGTGAAGATTCATTTGCTTCATGTGATACAGGGAACAACACTTGCTCACTGGTATCGCACTGGCACTTATATACCAATGACGCGAGAAATGTATGTTGATGCTGTTCTTTGCCAATTGGAACAGCTCCCGCCGGAGACTGTCATAGAGCGACTGACGGGAGACGGAGACAAACATACTCTGTTGGCCCCGGAATGGAGCAAAGACAAGCGCCGCATTTTAGGTGAAATCGACAAAGCACTTTATGAAAGAAATACATATCAAGGACGGCTGTTTCTTGCAAGTGAAGCAGACCCCAAACAGCAAAGAATAGACGAATAAAAGATTGGCTTTTGCCTTCAAAATCAAGTGGAGCTATAGGAAGGAGAAGAAATATGAGAAAAGAAAAAATTGTTGCTGCCGCAGTTGCAGCAGGACTGCTACTTTCACTTTCTGCCTGCGGAAAGGTACCGGAGGATCCGTCTGCTTCCGTTGATACAGCCCAGCAGGAGGAAACGATTTCTTCTGATTCCCCAAATGAGGAAACCAACTTGGACAGCACAGATGCACCTGAAGATGTGCCG
>JAFOJR010000095.1 GCA_017420125.1 Oscillospiraceae bacterium
CACCGGGTTGGGTTAAGTTCTGCGAGCATTATTATCCTGACCTTATTCCGCACCTCTCAACCTGTAAATCACCTCAGCAGATGCAGGGCGCTATGATTAAGTCCTACTACGCTGAGAAGGCAGGCATTGACCCCAAGGACATCGTGGTTGTTTCCATCATGCCCTGTACGGCAAAGAAATATGAATGCGCAAGAGAAGAAATGCGTCTGCCCAACGGCGAGATGCCCGTTGACATCTCCATCACCACCCGTGAGCTGGGCCGCATGATTGATCAGGCCGGTATCGACTTCAACGCTCTGGCGGAAGAAGAATTCGATCCCATGCTGGGTATCTCCACCGGCGCTGCTGTCATCTTCGGCGTCACCGGCGGCGTTATGGAAGCTGCTCTGCGTACCGTCGTGGAAATCGTAACCGGAAAAGCACTGGACAACGTGGAATTCCACGATGTCCGCGGTATGGACGGCATCAAGGAAGCCACCTATGAACTGCCCGGCAAGACCGTTCGTGTTGCGGTTGCTTCCGGTCTGGGCAATGCCCGCAAGATTCTGGACGGCATCAAGGCCGGCGAGCTGAATTATGACTTCGTGGAAATCATGACCTGCCCGGGCGGCTGCGTCAACGGCGGCGGCCAGCCCTATCAGCCCACTGCTCTGGAATACAAGACCAGACGTGAACTGCGTGCAGGCGGCCTGTATGGTCAGGACGAAGCCATGACCTATCGGAAGAGCCACGAGAACCCCGTTGTGGATACCGTTTACAAAGAATATCTGGGCGAAATCGGCGGCCATAAGGCACATGAACTGCTGCACACCCATTACATCGCAAAACCCAGATATAAATAAGAACGAAACGAAATACGTTTCGATGGCAGGCGTTTCGCTGGAAACGCCTGCCATCTTTTTTTGGCGGGGCGCGGGAAGGGCGCGGGCGGAAACGGGAAACCGGCCGATTTTCTTTTGAAATGTGCAGACAAGGGGCCCGGAATGTGATACAATACCTTTTGTCGATTTTGCGCTGCAAAACGCATATGGTGTGACATCAGGAAAAGGTGGGACGAACATGAATGGTTCCGGGCGGATGCGAAACAACGGCCTGCTGCTTTTAACGGCCTTCATCTGGGGCGTGGCCTTTGTGGCCCAGAGCGTGGGCATGGACTATATCAAGCCGTTTACTTTTAACGCCGTGCGGTGTATCATCGGCGGGACGGTGCTGCTGCCCTGTATTGCGTTTTTGGATTATATCTCCCGGCGGAGGGAACAAAAAAACCGCCCGGAGCAGAACCTGCCGGCGGGCGAGAATTCCCCCATCCGGAGAGAGGGGAAGCACGGCGGAAAAAAGCTGATCATCGGCGGCGTCGTCTGCGGCGCGGTGCTGGCGGTGGCCAGCTCTCTGCAGCAGTTCGGCATTACCCAGACCACGGTGGGGAAAGCGGGCTTTATCACCGCGCTGTATATTGTGATTGTCCCGCTGCTGGGACTGTTTTTGAAAAAGCGGGTGACCGTTCTCATTGGGATCAGCGTGCTGCTGGCTCTTTTGGGGCTGTATCTTTTGAGCATCACAGAGTCTTTTTCCATCGGGAAGGGGGACCTGCTGCTCATCGGCTGCGCCCTCTGTTTTTCCGTTCACATTCTGCTGATCGACGGGTTTTCCCCGTATGTGGACGGGGTGCGGATGTCCTGCATCCAGTTTTTCACCTGCGGCATTTTGTGCGGCATTCCCATGCTCATCTGGGAGCGGCCGCAGATGGGCGATATTCTGGCCGCCTGGCTTCCCGTGCTGTATGCCGGGGTGTTTTCCTGCGGCGTGGCCTATACGCTGCAGATTGTGGCCCAGAAAAACGTAAATCCCACGGTGGCGTCGCTGCTCCTCAGTCTGGAATCCGTTTTTTCCGTTTTGGCCGGCTGGGTGATTTTGGGCGAGCGGCTGTCTCTGCGGGAGCTCATCGGCTGCGCGCTGGTGTTTATCGCCATTATCCTGGCGCAGGTGCCCGCGCCCAAATGGGGCAGGAGAAAGGAAACGGCCCCGCAGGAATAAAAAATACCCCCCCTGGAACTTTGTTCCAAGGGGGGCTTTTTTATTGAACATGAACGTGATTGTGGATATGATCCTGGCAGTAGCAGTAATAGCCGTTGCATTTGGAACAGTAGCGAAATTCCAGATCGGGGTATTCCGTATCTGTTTTGCCGCAGACGGCGCATTTGTGCAGATATCCTTTGTTTTCCTTTGCCGCCTGGGCGGCGGAGCGGAAATGCACGGTTTTGGCAGGCCTTCGCCCGCCGGCATGCCGAAGGGAAGAAACCAGATCGCCGCTGAAAAACAGCAGGTAGTTCAAAATGGCGATGACGGGAATCAGCTTGTACAGAGGGGGGGAGATGCGGATGATGCCGTAGAGAAAATAGGCCGCGTCCAGCAGGGCCAGCCATCTGATTTTAATGGGGAGAATAAAGAACAGCAGCACCTGCATATTGGGATAGAGGGAGGCAAACGCAAAGAACATGGACAAATTCAGATAGTGGCCGCTGATTCCCGGGGCGGAATGGGTCAGAAGACCGATGATCATGCCGCCGATGATGTGGAACAGCACACCGGAGAGGTAAAAAATCGTGAATTTGGGGGTGCCCCATTCCCGTTCCAGCGTTCGGCCGATGAAATAATAAAAATACAGGGAAATGGCGGCCAGAAACAGATTGTTTGACACGGGAAGGAACAGAAAGGAAATCAAACGCCAGACCTGTCCCTGCAGGATCAGCCTGGGAGAGAAGAGCAGATAGGAATAAAACAGTCCCGTGCGGTCCAGCATGGTAAGCAGGTAGGCGATCAGATTTCCGATGATCACATAGAGCATCAGGTTGGGGATGCCGAAGCGGGGATGTTTATAACAAAACCGGTCGATTGCGCGGCTGAATGCGTTCAAATGGACTCCTCCTTTTACAGACGTCTGTTGGAATTGTCTTTTATTTTATACCCTTTTTCAGGAGAAATCTATAACATTATATGAATTTTGTCTCCGGAGTTTGGGGAAACGCAGAGAAGCGGCCCGGTTGTGGAGACGGCGAGACCGTGGTATACTGGCATTATGAGCCAGACAGTTTTTGAACAGGTGTATCAATTGACCCGGCAGATTCCAAGCGGCCGGGTGGCCACGTACGGGCAGATTGCCCGCCTGATGGGAAACCCCCGTCTTTCCAGAGTGGTGGGCTATGCCATGCACACGGCGCCGGAAGACGTGCCGTGCCACCGGGTGGTCAGCCGGTTTGGCGGGCTGTCGGACGCGTTTCGGCCGCTGGGGAAAGAGACCCAGCGCATGCTGCTGGCGGCGGAAGGCGTTGGGTTTTCCGCCGACGGCTGTGTGGATCTGGCCCGGTTTCAATGGGCCGGGCCGGGGCAGGAAAACGGGCCGCCGGGGGCGTCTTTTTAACCGGGGGCAGGCAGAACAGGGCCCCAAAACGGCCCCGCGGAAGGAAGCAGAGGAAAAGGCCGGCGGGGGGCTTTGGGGCGCAAAATCATTTGGCAAAAGCCACAGGTTTTTGTTTACTAACCGGGTTTTTTGTTATATAATATTCACGTAAATTAGCGCAAACGGCAAGTGGAAACTGTTATCATTTTGAAGGGAGCGTAATTATGGACATCAAGAAAAAAATCAACGAAGTGCTGGACAAGACCGATATCGACGATAAGATCAAAGACGCCGCCGGCAACCTGAAGGACAAGGTCAACGATGTGCTGGACAAGACCGATATCGACGATAAAATCAAAGGTGCGGCCGGCAGCCTGAAGGACAAGGTCAACGATGTGCTGGACAAGACCGATATCGA
>JAFOJR010000096.1 GCA_017420125.1 Oscillospiraceae bacterium
CGTTTGGTCAGCCGGAATGAATTAAGCCATGAGGATGGGGCGTAAAAAGCATATCAGGAGGGATTAAAATGAAAGATCAGCAAGGATTGCTTTTTGTCTTGTCAGGTCCATCCGGAGCCGGGAAAAGCACGGTGCTGAAAGAGGTTTTACGCCGAAATCCAGCGCTGTATTTTTCTGTTTCCTGTACCACTCGCATGCCTCGTCCGGCAGAAATCCACGGCATTCACTATTTTTTTATTGGCCGCGAGCAATTTGAAGAAATGATTCAGCGGAATGAGTTTTTGGAATATACGGAATATGCGAAAGATTATTACGGGACGCCGTTGTTAAAAATTCAAGAATGTATGGCATCAGGGACCGACGTTTTGCTGGACATTGAGACGGAGGGGGCGCAAAACGTTATCCAAAAGATGCCGGAGGCTGTCCGAATCTTTTTGGTACCGCCGTCATTTGAAGAATTGGAACGCAGACTGCGCAGCCGGGGAACGGATACGGAAGATAAAATTTTGGCCAGATTACAAACTGCGCGGGAAGAGTGGAAAAAGATGCCGTCGTATGATTATCTTGTAGTCAATGATGTGGTGGAAAATGCAGTTCAAGAACTGGAATCAATCTTAAAGGCAGAGCACTGTCGCACTGCACGTCGCATCGAACAAATGAAGGAGGCTTTATAATGCTTTATCCGTCTATGAAAACGTTATTGAAGGGAATTGGAAACCGTTATCTTTTAGTTAATGTAGTTGCACGGCGTGCAAGAGAGATTGAAGACGAAGCAGAGGAGCGGGGAGAACCGCTGAACGAGAAACCGGTTACACTGGCGATTGAAGAAATTGCCAATGGGGAACTGACCATTGTGGGGCGTCGGCAGGAAAAACCAGACCAGGAAACGGGACAAATGCAGGAAAATGACCAATTAGACGATTTGTCAGAGGAGGAAGAGAATACGGCGGTGCTTCCATAAAAAAATAGGGCGGTGCTTCCATAAAAAAATAGGATGAATGTTTCGGTATATGCAACGCATTGCGCCGTTGCATATATTTGCTTTTATAGGTTAGGAGGTGTGATCTGAATGCGTCCGCTCGTAGCAAAAATTGCAATTTCATCTGCTGCCTTTTCCATCGATAAACCGTATGATTATGATGTAAAGGAAGACCAACGGGCACAAATTGCGGTTGGAATGCGCGTAATGGTTCCGTTTGGTGCCGGCAATCACCGAAAAGAAGGTATTATATTGTCGTTGGAAGAGCAGGTGGAAACGGGAGACCAAAAGCGAAAAGCAATCGAGGCCATTCTGGATACAGCTCCTGTGCTGGACCAAGACGGAATTCAGGTCGCACTTTGGATGCATCGACGGTATTTTTGCACGGTATATGATGCTATAAAGGCCATGCTTCCAGCAGGGCTTTGGTTTGCGTTGGAAGAAGAATATCAAGTCCAAAAACCGCCGGAAGAGGCATATGCAGCTGCAGGTGATTCCGGGATTGCAGCGCATATTTTAGATTTTCTGTTTGATCATGGCGGATGTGCATCGTTCAAAATGATTCAGACGGAGATTGGAAATCCGTCTTTACCAGCGGTACTGCGGAAGCTCATTTTGCAGGAAGTGTTGGCGATTCAGGCCAAATCTTCCCGCAGAGTAAAAGATCGCATGGTAGGTGTTTTACGTCTTGCCCATCCGGCCGAGAAAGCGTTGCAGCAAGCGGAGGCGAAAAAGAAAAAAGCGCCGGCACAATACAGCGTGATCCAATTTCTTTCCAAAATCCCAGAAGCAACATTTCGAGAGACTCAATATTTTACAGGTGTGGCCACAAACACACTCAATCGCATGGTAAAGTCTGGCGTCCTCGCGTTGGAATATCGGGAAACGTTCCGGCGTCCAGATTATGGCCTGCAAAGGGAAGCAGTTCCGATCGTATTCAATGCATCCCAGCAGGCAGCGTGGGAAAAACTGCGCGCCTTATGCAGCCAAGACAAAGCAGATGTGGCTCTGCTGTATGGGATAACCGGAAGTGGAAAGACCATGGTCTATGTGAAATTGTTGCAGGATATTTTGGCGCAGGGGAAAAGCGGGATTTTACTGGTTCCGGAAATTGCGCTGACACCGCAACTTTTACAGATAATGTCTTCGTATTTTGAAAATCGTGTGGCGGTGCTTCACAGCTCTTTGCGTCCCGGTGAGCGGTATGATGAATGGAAACGCATCCGCTCTGGTGAAGCAAGGGTGGTAATCGGCACCCGCTCAGCAATATTTGCGCCGGTGAACAATTTGGGCTTGATCATTTTAGATGAAG